>DAOPZV010000138.1:0-5248 GCA_035353575.1 Prolixibacteraceae bacterium
TCTTATTCACCTATTTTTGCGTGTAGTTCAAATCTTAATTAATGAAGCAAGTACTATTTGTCTGTCTTGGGAACATTTGCCGGAGTCCCAGTGCCGAAGCGGTTTTTAATGCGTTTATACGGAAGAATAATCTCGGAAAAGAGATTGCTTGTGATTCGGCCGGAACGGCTGCTTATCACGAAGGAGAGCCGGCAGATTACCGGATGAAGCAGTTTGCCAGGAAACGGGGCTACGAGCTCACTAGCATTTCAAGGCCATTCAATCCGCGCGTCGATTTCGATCGATTCGATTATATTGTTGGAATGGATCGCATGAATGTTCGCGATTTGAGATCGATGGCACGAAGTGAAAATGACAAAAAGAAAGTGTCGCTAATGACAGATTATTGCAAAGATTCGAACTACGATTCGGTTCCCGATCCGTATTATGGCGGTGCTTCGGGGTTTGAGCTGGTTTTGGATATTTTAGAAGATGCCTGCGGCGGTTTGTTAGAGCACGTCAGGAAGGAAGTATAGTCTGGTGAAACAAAAGAGAACACGCCTTTGTCAGCTTGGCTTGGCAAAGGCGCGTTCTCTTTTGTTTTTTCAGATTAGCCTAAAGCCGCATCAAGAATATGCTCGACGTGAATTTTCGTGGTATTCAGCAGTTCAACATCTTCAATATCACTAGTCTTAATAATCAGCGGTAATTCTGTGCCTCCAAGTATCAGGCATTCAATCTGCCCCTCGTTATACATTCTGTTGGCAATCGAGAGCAGTCGGTTTTTTGTTTCAGGCAAAAATCGTCCGCGAACCAGTTCTTCCATATAAACCTTGTGTATATATTTCCGCTCATCCGACATGGGTGTTATAATTTCCATTCCAACTGCATCAAAGCCATCCTGATAAAAGTCGCCTTCCATGGTCGAGATGGTTCCGAATAAACCAAGTCTGTTGTAGCCTTTAGTTTTTGCGTAAGCAATGGTCGAATCAACGATACTTACCATTTTTGCTTTTACCCGGCGAGCAAGTGGTTCGTAAACAATGTGAGGAGTATTAGATGCCATGAAAATCACTTTGGCTCCTGCTTTTTCAAGAACATAGATTTCTTCGGAAAGGTAATCCACCAGTTCATCCAGCTGACCCTCTGAAACCAAGTTCATCATATAATTCATGTTGATGCTGTTGATTAGGAGTGACGGATAGTCGCGCAGACCTGTTCTTTCCTGAAAGCGGGAAATGATTCTTTGGTAATAATCAACTGTTGATGCAGGAGCTATTCCTCCAATCATTCCAATGGTTTTGTAGTTTTTGAGCATACTCAAAAAGTTTTTTTAGTGCGATTATTAGTTAGCCAATTTTCCTACTTCCCGATTCTGCATCGAACGTGAAATTCTGATTTTATCCACCGATTCTTTTCACTTTGTAATTTCCGGCTTTGAGAATTTCAATCACCTTGTTACAAAAATCGCCCTGAATAAGAATTTCACCATCTTTTGCAGAACCACCAACTCCACATTTGGTTTTCAGCAATTTGGCCAGCTCTTTTAAGTCCTCATCAGTTCCAACAAAACCTGTGATTAGCGTAGCTTTTTTCCCATTTCTCTGCTTTTTGTCTAATTCAACGCGCAGATCTTGCTTGTTAGGTTGAAGCGTTTGCTGTCCCTCAGTTTTGCCCGTTTCAAAATTAAAATCGGGATTAGTGGAATATACCATCCCGAGCCTGTCTTTCCAGTCGTTAGCCATCTTCCTGAAATTTGCGTTCAAATATAAAAGATTTTGTAACTGATTATTTTCTGAATTGCGCTATTTCATGCGATTTTTACAACAATTAATTGTCAAAAGATTTTCTCAATCTATTGATATGTTAATCTGTTGATTATGAGTGTTTATTCCACGATTTCGTCAATTGCGCTTCCAACGCAGTTATCCGGAATCGACATGTGAAGAATTTCGAGTAAGGTTGGTACCATATCTTCGCCAAGCACCTTTTTTCTTATCTGCTTGTGTCTTATTTTGTCTCCATAGAAAATAAACGGAATATTGGAATTATCGTTGTAATTTATCTTGTCGTATTTGTACACAGGTTGCCAGCCATTCTCAAGTTGGTAAAGCACGTCGCCTGATCGCTTGAAATTGTATGAATTGGCAATTACAGCAAGCTGGCCTTTTGTGTAGTCGCCTTGTTCGAACGATGCTGACGGAAGTGCAATTTTGACTCCTTCGAACTGGTTAATAAAATTTGCAGTTTTGGTTTGAATATCCTGAAGTGAAACGTTCTTTTTTTCGAGCAAATCGTGGTTGAAATAAATCTGGTGGTCTCCCACAAATTCAATCCACTCACCTTGCCCGTAGGTTATATTCAAAAATGATTTCAGGAGGGCTATAGCGCTTTCAGGCGAAAAAGTTCCAACAGGCATCCGAAATTCTTCTTTCAGGTAATCAACCGGATAAGTTGAAGAACAGGTTGAGGTTAGCACCACTACCGAATTTCCTTTGCCAACTGTTTTGTCGAAAAAATCGAGAAGCAAAGCGATATCCTGATCAAGCCTTAGATAGGTGTCTTCCATTTCGACTGATGCGGGGCCGAACGAACTGTTCTCGTAGTCCATGGAGCTAAAGGTAAGTGTAAGAAGGTCAGGATACTCATCTTTTCCCAGTTTCTCAGCCAGAATGAGGCTGGTTGCAAAGTCGCGGATTATATTGTTCGCAAACGGCGTCGTTTTCAGGAATTTATAGCTTATCGCTTTCTCTTTCAGTTTTTTCATACTGTAGGGGAAAGTATTCCATTTGTCGTAGTAGCCTTTTTCGAGCACATAGTCGTCGGCCAGGCTTTCTTCGTAGCTAGAGATTGGTAATAAAGTTGACCATTCGCGCTGTGTATATGTTTTTGCGTAACCTTTTTCATTGAATTGGCGAACCCAATCAGGAAAAATATCGACGTAGTACGAACTTGAAATCATATTTCCGGTTTGAGCATCGAACCAGTAGGCCCCATTGGCTGCGTGACCGGCCGAAAGTACTGCACTCGCATCGTTCATGGCAACACTGAAAACCTTCGATTTGTTGCGATAATTCATGCGAATTAAATCGCCAAGGGTGGGCGAGAGCAATTTGTTAGCTGATCGTTCACCTTCTTTCGAGTCGCTTCCCACCGTGATAAAATAGTCGTCGCTGGTGCAGTTTATTTCCTTTTTCTTGAGCCTGTCGTACCAACTATCGCTTACAATACCGTGTGTTGCAGGGTAAACTCCTGTAAAAAGAGTGGCTGTTCCGGTTGAGAGTTTTTGAATGTGCAAGTCGAGTTGGGCATTGCTGCAAACCGCTCCTTCGTTAACCAATCGCTTAAATCCGCCTTCCTGAAATTTGTTCCAGTAACGGGTGAGGTAATCGGTTCTCATTTGATCGACCGACAGTACAACAACTAATTTGGGTGTTGGCGAATTTGCAATTTTTTGAGTCTGCGCAATAAGGGGATTTTGGCAAACAATTGTCAATAAGATGATTAAAAAGAATATATTTCGACTCATTCTGGTTGGCTTAAATTAGAGTGACAAAAGTATAAAAACAACTACTCATACCCAATCGATAACAGAAAACGTAAACTAAACATGAAAAATTATCTTATTGTTTTTTGTGTATTCCTTTTTGTTTCGGCAAACGGAGTGCAGCCCGATCCGGCCAGGCAAGCCGTTCTCGAAAAAATACACTGGATCATTGAACGATCAGATGTGAAAAAGATGCGCGAGGCTTTTAAGCAGATATGCGATGAAAATCATTTTGCACCCCTGGTTTCGGGCCTGAAGGATGGAACTTACAAAGGTTCGAGCCCTGCCGACGATTATGGGTACCGGCACGAGGTTACCTTCGAAATGAAAGGTGGCAAAATGATTTCGATTGATTACGACGAGATTAATGCCGAAGGTCACGCCAAACAAAGCAATAAGGAATACTGCGAGGCGATGAAAGAAAGCGGAACTACGCCTGCGATTGCCTATCCGTCCTACAAAAAGCAAATGCTTGAAAAACAGGACTTTAGTAAGATTGACGCCGTGAGCGGAGCCAGCTATTCCGACTACCGTTTCAGGCTTGCAATATTATATGCTATCTTGAATTCGGGACAGTTATAGTTATTGATTGGCATTTGCGTTGCGTCATTTGTAGCAATGGAACAATGAATGACTACAAATGACGTAATGACAATGAATAACTTTTTTACGCCGTCTTTTTATACCGCCACAATGCCAGTGCTAAAAAGGTTGCGCCGATCATGCAAAGGGCAAAGAATTCATGAGTGAGATCCGCAAATCCGGAGCCTTTTAAAACAACCATGCGCATAATTTTCATGAAATGGTAAACCGGATTTCCTTCGTCAATCAGCTGAGCCCAATGTGGCATACTGTCAACCGGCGTGAATATTCCGCCCATAAGAATGAAGATCATCATGAAAAAGTAGGTTACGAACATTACTTGTTGCTGCGTGTCGGCGACAGTTGAAATAAACAATCCCAACCCAAGAATACCAAGCAGGTAAAGCACACCAAAACCGAATACCAATGCCAGGTTTCCAACAATAGGCAGATTGAATACCACGCGTGCTATAATCAGACCGAACGAAAGGTCGAACAACGCAATAATCACAAACGGAATAAGTTTTCCGGTTAGAAACTGAATTTTCTTTATTGGGGTGACATTCAACTGCTCAATCGTTCCGAGTTCTTTTTCTTTCACAAGGCTCATTCCCGACAGGAATAGACCGATTAAAGTTACCAGAATCGACAAAACTCCGGGCGCCATATACCATTTGTATTCCAGCTCAGAGTTATACCAGAATCGCGATGTGGTTTCAATTTTATATGGCGGATTAAATTCGGGTAGTCCTTTCCAATCGGCAATGATATTTTTATTGAAGTCGCGAATGACCGAACTGGCGTATGAATAGGCCAACTGAGCTGCTTGTCCGTCAATAGCGTTTACAAGCAACTGCAAACTGGCTTTGTCTTCCCGAACCAAATCACGTTCAAAGCCCTGAGGAATGACCAGTACCATGTGGTCTTTGTTTTTGAGCAACGCATTTTCTCCGTCTTCAGGATTGAATGAAGTATTGTTGATTGTAAAAAACGGAGAGGCATCGAGCTTTGCTGCCAGTTTTCTTGAAGTTGAAGATAAATCGTTATCAACCAGGTAAATGTTCACGTTTTTCAGATCGTATGTGGCCGCAAAAACCAATACCAGCATTTGCAGCAATGGTATCATTACGATCATGCGCA
>DAOPZV010000138.1:5348-10562 GCA_035353575.1 Prolixibacteraceae bacterium
ACACTCAGTCCAATAAATACCAGAGTCATCGTGATTAAAACCAGGGTTTCCTTCCATACATATAGTATTCCGGTTCCTTTCAGCATGATGTTTTTAATGATGATAATAAACCATCGTGGCGGCATAACATTGCTGAGAATTTGTAAGGGCAATGGCATATTTTCGATTGGAAACATAAAGCCTGACAGCAGAATTGTTGGAAGCATAAGCGCCAGCACCGAAACAAACATAGCGACCATTTGATTGGGAGCAATGGTTGAAATGAGGATACCCAGGCTGAGAGCCATCAGGATAAACAGAAAGCTTTCGGCTGTGAGGAATACGATGCTTCCTTTTATTGGAACTCCAAATACAAGGGTGCCGAGCAAAATAATAGTTAGCGCATTGATGAACGAAAGCAGCAGGTATGGCGTCACTTTCCCCAAAACAATCTGAATTGGTTTTAAAGGTGAGGCCAGTAAAACTTCCATCGTGCCGAGTTCTTTTTCGCGGCTAATTGAAATAGATGTCATCATAGCCGAGATAAGCATCAGAATCATAGCCATTATTCCGGGAACAAACATATAAACGCTTTTCAGCCCTTCATTATAGAGCATACGCACTTCGGTGTTGATCTGGTTTGGCAGAGTTAAATTCTGTAATTTTTCTTTGTTCACGTAATCGTTGATAATACCTGACGCATAGTTTGTTAAAATTCGGGCGGTATTGGGATCAGAGGCATCAGCCAGCAGTTGAACCCGGGCTTTTCCATGACGTTCGAGGTTTTGCTCAAAATTTTGTTCAAAATCAATCACCATTTTAACTTTCCCCCGACGAAAAACATTTTCAACGTCTGTACCTGGAAGCAGTTCTTCTTCGAGAATAAAATACCCTGAAGAGAGAAGCTTGGTGGTTATTTCGCGGGTTGTATTATCGTGCGACTGATCGAGAATTGCAATCTTAGAATTTTGTAAGTCGTTGTTAATCACTTCGCCAAAAAGCAAAAGCTGAACAATCGGTAATCCGAAGATGATAATCATCGTTCGGGGATCACGAAAAATATGAAGAAACTCTTTGTGTAAAAATCCTATAAATTGTTTCATAATCTAATTGTTACGAGTTTCGGGTCTCGGGTTTCGGGTAAACATGAAACCCGCATCCCGTAACCCGGAACATTTTTTATTCCACGTTTCTGGCAATTTTCAGGAAAACTTCGTCCATATTTTCTGCTCCGAATTGTTTTTTCAGATTTTCAGGAGTATCCAGCGCCTCAATTTTTCCGGCGTTCATAATCGAAACCCTGTTACAATATTCGGCCTCGTCCATGTAATGCGTGGTTACAAAAACGGTAATTCCGCGGTCGGCAGCTTCATAAATCAAGTCCCAGAATTTGCGGCGGGTAATCGGGTCAACACCACCTGTTGGTTCGTCAAGAAATACAATTTTAGGATCGTGAAAAATCGCCACAGAAAAGGCTAGCTTCTGTTTCCAGCCCAATGGCAATGACCCAATCAGCGAATCTTTCGACGACTCAAGTCCAAGATCTTTCAGCAATTTCTCCTGCTTTTCTTTTCGTTCCGACGGCGAAATGCCATATATTCCTGAGAAAAACCGAATATTCTCGGCAACAGTCAAATCTTCATAAAGCGAAAATTTCTGACTCATATAACCAATATTTCGCTTCACTTTTTCGGTTTCGGTGTATATGTCAAATCCGCCAACATTTACTTCTCCTGAAGTTGGCGACGAAAGCCCGCAAAGAATTTTCATCGCTGTTGTTTTTCCGGCTCCGTTGGCTCCCAAAAAACCAAATATTTCGCCTTGGTAAACATCGAAGTTGAGGTGATCGTTGGCAACAAATGCCCCAAACTTTTTAACCAAATTGCGAACTGTTATTACTTTTTCCATTTCTTTATTTTTACCAGCGGTTGAAAATTTCAATCCTGATGAATGGTTTAATTTTCTAATCAAATTCCTGAAGAAGGCCCATAAAAACATCCTCGATGGATGGAGCAATATCCATAACCTGCAAATCGAGGTGGTTTTTTTTCAGAAGATAACTTTCGAATTCAGAAACCGTAACGCCGTCGGCCTTGCCTGTAACATGCAGGTATTGGCCAAAGGCATAAGCCGAGTCGGTTTTTTCCCATGTGCGCAAATCCTGAATAAGCCGGTGCATATCGTTCGAACGAATGGCATACAGCTTTCGATCATAGTTTTCAACCAGTTTTTGTGGGGTATTCACGTCCAGAATTTTGCCTTTTTGCATCAAAGCCACCCGGTTGCAAAGCATTGCCTCGTCCATGTATGGAGTTGATACCAGAATGGTGATTCCTTTCTTTTGAAGTTTTTTGAGCATTTCCCAAAATTCCTTGCGCGAAACTGCATCAACTCCGGTGGTTGGTTCGTCGAGCACCAGGATTTCGGGTTTGTGGATCAATGCGCACGACAACGCAAGTTTCTGTTTCATCCCTCCTGAAAGTTTCCCGGCCAACCTGGTTTTGAAAGGTTCTATTTGAACATATATGTCTTTAATCAGGTCGTAATTTTCGGCAATGGTGGTGTTGAAAACTGTTGCGAAGAAATTCAGGTTTTCTTCAACCGTTAAGTCTTGGTAAAGCGAAAATCGGCCAGGCATGTAACCTACTATTTTCCTGATTTTCTTGTAGTCTCTGATTACATCATGTCCATTCATCGAAGCTTTTCCGTTATCCTGAAAAAGTAAGGTCATCAGAATTCGCATCAGGGTCGATTTTCCGGCTCCGTCGGGTCCAATCAGTCCAAACAGCTCTCCATCATTTATTTCCAGCGAAATATTCTGAAGTGCCTGAACAGCACCGTATGATTTGTTAATGTTTTGAATAGTGATCATGGCAATTGGTTTACGAGTTACGAGTTACGAGTTTCGGGAAGGCCACTCATAACTAATAACTCACAATTCATAACTCTTTTAAAATACCACTTCGCCCGGCATCCCGATTTTGAGCGTGCCATCGTTTGGAACAAGAATCTTTACGGCGTACATCAGTTTCACGCGTTCTTCCTTGGTTTGTATAATTTTGGGGGTGAACTCCGATTCAGCCGAAATCCAGGTTACCTTTCCCTGGCGAGTTTGCATTTCTTTAACGCCGGCATCAATCAAAACTTTTACTTCATTTCCCAATTTTACATTTGGTAGTTGTGCTCCTGACACATAGACTTTTAACTCCAGATTGCTCATGTCGGCCATTTTCAGGATTGCCTTTCCTGGTGTTGCCAGTTCGCCCGTTTCCATATATGTTTCTAAAACTGTGCCTTTTATTGGGCTGGTAATTCTGCATTTCGACAATTGCTCGTTGAGTAAATCGAGCTGACGTTTAACTACTTCGGCTTCGCTCGCGATCAGCTGAAATTGAGTGTTGGTGTTCGTAATCTGGCGGTCAACCACGTTTGCCTGCCCGCTGATATCGTCGAATTGTTGCTGCGTAGCCGACTTCTCAGCAAACATTTTAGTAACACGGTCGAGATTTATCTGGATGTTCTTCTTTTGTTCCTTCAGTACACCAATTTGCGACGATACGTTCTGTCGTTTCGTTTCGGTTGAAGCCAATTGTGCCTCGGTTTGTTTTTTCTTCAGGAAAAGTTCGGTGGTGTCAATCAGGGCAATGGTTTGTCCCTGCGCTAATTCCATACCTTCTTTTACTTTCATTTCCAAAAGTTTGCCCGACGATTCGGAAGAGACTATCGTTTCTGTGGCCTCAAAGTTTCCAAAGGCATCCGATTTTTTTTCTCCGTCTTTGCAAGCGGCTGTAGCCAGCAATGCCAACGCTATAATTTGTACCTTTTTAATCATGATATCTTCGTTTTTACTGTTCCTGTTTTTATTGAATTCCGCGGATATTGGCCAATTTTACATTGGCTTCGGTTAATTGTATCTTGTGTGTTTCCTGTGTCAGCCGTGCAGTCACTTCAGAATTGAGGTCCTGAATATAATCGGCCGATGTAATTGTTCCATTTTCGAGCTTCGAGGCTGAAGTTTTGGTGATTCGTTCACGCACTTCAATTAGTTCCTGATCTGTTTTTAAAAGGTCATTAATTTGTTGTATCTGTTTCTGTTGTTGGTCAGTAGCGATGTCGATGCTTTGTACAAAGGCGTTTTCCTTTGTCTGTATAATTTCTTTCTGAAGTTTTAAAACCTGTTGCTGGCGGTTTGTTGTTTTCCAGTCGAATACGTTCCAGCTGAAACCAACACCAACCATATAATAGGTGTCGAATGTAGTGCTGAGCATGTTTAATCCCGGGCGCCCGTAGCCTGCCTGCCCAAACCCAAACAGTTTCGGATTTCGTTGTTTTTTCAATAATGCTGAATTTGCATCCAGAAGTTCTGCCTGTTTGCTGAAAAGCCCGAGTTCTGGGCGCATCAAAGGTTTATCGCTTGCCGACGCTTCATCAGTTAAAGTCAACCTTTGAAATTGTTCAGTGGTTTTGCCCGTAATGATTGACAACGCATAACGAACTGTTTCCAGGGTCGAATTCAGTTCAATAAGTTGCTGCCTGGTTTTAATCTGTTCGGCCAAAATTTGATCCAGTTCTGACGATAAAAGCACTCCATTTTTCACAGCCGAGTCCATAATTTTTTGCCGTTCTGCAAGCGTTTCAACTTTCTTTTCCAGTATTTTAAGGTTCTCCTGAATAAGAAAAGTGGTGAAAAAGAATTGATTGACTCTGTCTTTAACCTGATACACGTCAACTTCGGTTTGCTGCAGATTGCCTGCGTTTTCGGCTGTATTCAACTTTTCCTTTGCTTTTGTGATTCCGCCATCCCAAATGGTTTGCTTTAGGTCGAGGTAAACTTTGTACTGGTCTTTGTCAACCGTTGGAATTTTGATGTTTGGCAACGAAAGTCCAATTTTTGTTACGGCCGATTGGTAGGTGCCTTGGCCGTTTAGCGTAACCTGTGGCAGGTAACTGGTTGAATTGCTTTGGTTTTTAAGATCTAAAATCTGTTGATAAATCTCCAGTTGTTTAAGCGCCGGATGATTCTCGCGTGCCCATTTCTGGCATTGTTCCAGCGTTACAGCTTCCTGCGCCAGCAAGAATTGAAGCGGAGCGAAGAAGGCGATGAGCATAAGTTTAATTGTTTTCATGTGTCTATGTTTTTGCTTTTTTGTCACACGGAATTTACACGACAGTTTAAGTGCCTTACTTATAGTAAGTTTTGCATTATTCGTGCAGAAAGAACTTTTTGATTCTTAG
>DAOPZV010000139.1:0-10493 GCA_035353575.1 Prolixibacteraceae bacterium
TTAGTTAATTCTTCCGAAGGCGTTAAACCATCCTGATCGAGTGCAGAACAAAGTTCTATCCGATTCGCGCCTCGTCTTTCGGCGGCCAAAGCATCTTCCAGCGTCTCAACGCAGGCTTCAAAAATTAAAGAATTGCTCATTTTTAAAAAAGTGTACGTTTCGAGGGATTGTTTTCTATCTCTAATTCAAGCAACATCTTTTTCCGCCAGATTCCGCCGGCGTAGCCAGTAAGCTTATTTCCGGCTCCAATTACCCGATGACAGGGAATGACTATGGCTATCGGATTTTTTCCGTTGGCTGTACCTGCTGCCCTGATACATTTTGGATCGCCTAATCTGACTGCCAAATCCATATAGGTAATGGTTTCGCCATACGGAATTTTCAATAATTCAGTCCAAACTTTTTGCTGAAATTCAGTTCCTACAGGAGCAAGCGGCAAGTCAAATTCCAAAAGGTCTCCTGAAAAATAACGTTCAAGCTGTACCTTACATTTTTCGAGTACTTCACACAACTGGTCTTCCTGAATTTCAGTTTCTGCAAACGAAATTTCAGTAATCGATTCTCCGTTCGACTTCAGGCTAAGAAATCCCAGCGGGCTTTTAAAAGAATGTTGATATTGCATGATTCAAAAATAAGAAAGTCCGGCGAAACCGGACTATTTCATTAAAATCTTTCTCTTGCGGTAAAATGCGTATGCAGCAAATAATGCGATTTCTCGCTGAGCGGATGATCGAGAAAATCTTTGTAAATCTTGATAATCTCCGGATTTTGGTGCGATTTCCGAAGCGGCATTCCTTCGTCTTCGGCGTAAATAGCTTCGGCCCGTTTCTGGCGTATTTCCGGACTTGTTGGTATGGGCTGCCCTCCTCCACCCAGACAGCCGCCGGGACAGGCCATAAACTCAACGAAGTGATAACTCGTCTTTCCGGCCCGAATGGAATCCATCACTTTCCCCGCATTCACCAAACCGTGAGCCACCGCGCATTTCAGTTCAACGCCATCGAGAAATGCCCATTCTTCCAGCGGTTTCTCAATTTTCACCGATGCCTCTTTCACACCTTCCATTCCACGAACCGGCCTAATGTTCAGATTTTCGAACGGAACATCGCGACCGGTTACCAGTTCGTAGGCCGTACGCAACGCTGCTTCCATTACACCGCCGGTTACTCCAAAAATTACTCCGGCACCGGTCGATTCGCCCATCAGCCTATCGTAGTGCATGTCGTCGAGTTTCATAAAATCGATGCCAGCCTGCTTAATCATGATGGCCAACTCGCGCGTTGTAAGCACATAATCCACATCGCGATAGCCGCTGTCGTGCATTTCGGGCCGGTTGGCCTCGAACTTCTTGGCCGTGCAGGGCATAATCGAAACCGATACTATCGACTCGGGATCGAGGTTTCGGGCTTTTGCATAATAGGTCTTGGCCAGCGCTCCAAACATTTGCTGTGGAGACTTGCACGTTGAAAGATGTTCCAAATAATCGGGAAACATGTGTTCGATGTACTTAATCCAGCCTGGAGAACACGATGTAGCCATAGGTAGTTTAACATCAGGATTGTGATCAACCAGCACTTTTCTCAGGCGGTCGAGCAACTCACTTCCTTCTTCCATAATGGTTAAGTCGGCAGTAAAATCGGTATCCATCACGGCATCGAAACCCAACCGTTTAAGGGCAGCAACCATCTTGCCGGTTACACGAACTCCGGTTCCAAGCCCCAACTCTTCACCTAAACCAACCCTAACCGCCGGAGCCGTTTGCACCACCACATGTTTGGTTTTATCGGCAATGGCATCCCAAACTTCTTCAATGTAATTTTTTTCAACAAGCGCTCCTGTCGGGCAATGGTTGATGCATTGTCCGCAATTGGTGCAGACCACATCATTCATAGCCTTTTCGAAGAATGTTGTAATTTTCATCTGATCGCCTTTGTGGGCAACGGTAAGCGCATTCACACCCTGCAACTCAACGCAGGTGCGCACACATCGCTGACAACGCACGCATTTGCTATCGTCCTTCACAATCGAGGGCGAAAACATATCGATGGAATACTTGCGCAAAGGAGCCAGCCTGATAAAATCCTGTGTCATGATCTTGTATTCGGAAGCCAGTCGCTGTAACTCGCAATTACCATTTTTGTAACAACGGGTGCAATCGGCATTATGCTCCGACAACAGCAATTCCAATATGTGTTTCCTGGAATTTCGAACTTTAAGCGAATTGGTGAGAATTTCCATACCTTCTTCGCATGGCGTAGCGCAGGCCGCTGACAAACGTTTCTGCCCAACAATTTCGGTGACACAAACTCTGCAATTTCCGGCTACACACAGGTCTTTGTGGTAACACAGGGTTGGAATGATTACACCAACCTGACGTGCAGCATCGAGAATGGTGGTTCCTTCGTCAATTTCGACAAGCACACCATTGATATTGATTTTGATCTTCTTTGTCATGTTGTTTCGTTTTACTGCATTAGTAAATCATTTCTTCCCTGAAATTTTCGACGATCGAGGTGAATGAATTGGCTACCGATTGTCCGAGCCCGCATTTGGCTGTATATTGCATGGTTTCAGCCAGCCGAAGCAGTTTATCGAGATAATGAGCATTTTTTTCTCCGCGTTTTACAGCTTTGATTCCTTTCAGCAGTTGCTGGCATCCCACGCGGCAGGGTGTACATTGCCCACACGATTCTTCGCGGAAAAACTCGAGGTAATTATCGAGCACGTTAAACATCGAGCGCGAGCTATTGAAAAGCATCATCGAGCCTCCGGTTGGAAGCGAAATCCCTGTCAGTTTTCCCTGAAACCCGATAGCCGTTTCGGTGAATCTTTTCCGAGGCACCAGAAATCCGGAAGCTCCACCAACCTGAACAGCTTTGGTATCTCCATCGCCAAACTCATCCACAAAATCCGACAGGCTCATCCCCAACTCCAACTCGTAAATTCCCGGTTTTGGCGTATCTCCTGAAACTGAAAACAGCTTTGATCCGCGCGAGTACTGAACACCAAGATCATAAAAGCGTTTGGCGCCATACTTGAAAATCGTGAATGTATGAGCCAGCGTTTCCACATTGTTTATTACCGTTGGCTTACCCATATATCCGTATGTCGACGGGAAAGGTGGCTTGTTGCGCGGCTCGCCCCGCTTGCCTTCCATCGATTCGAACAGCGCCGTTTCTTCCCCACAGATGTAAGCTCCGCTACCCATGAAGATTTTAATCTTAAAATCGAGATTGATTTCGCGGCAATAATATTCGAATTCGTCGATAGCCTTATTCAATTCAGGCTGAAGGAAGAAATATTCGCCACGCAGGTAAATATATCCTTCTTTGGCGCCAATCACATGGCCACAAACTGCCATCCCCGTAAGTACTTTGTAAGGAACCTGCGACAGAATCTCGCGATCCTTGAACGTTCCGGGCTCACCTTCATCAGCATTGCAAATCACATATTTGACGTCGGATTCAGCTTCCGAAGATAATTTCCATTTTAACCCAGTGGGGAATCCCGCACCTCCCCGCCCTTTTAATTCCGAGCTAATCAACTCATTAATTAATTCCTGAGGCGACCGGCTAATGCTTTTACTCAATACTTCTTCCCAATCGTTTTCATTCTTAAAAATGAAGTCAACGCGCTTCAACTGATAATTAGTTGTCATACTGGCCTCCTTTCTTTTTCATGTACGAGCTCAAAATCTCCCGTACTTTTTCAGGAGTCAGTTCTGTGTAAACTTCATTATTGATGAGCATCGCCGGTGCTTTGTGGCAAAAGCCGAGGCAATTGGTCTGAAGCAGCGAGAAATTTCCATCAGGAGTAGTTTCGCCCAGGCTAATTTTCAGCATATCCTCTATGGCCAGTAAAATCTGGTTTTTCCCTTTCATGGAACAGGTAATTGTTTTGCACACACGAATAATATGCTTGCCCATTTTCTTGTATTCCAGAAAAGAGTAAAACGTGGCGGTTCCATATACCTCAGCCGCGGGCAAATCCAACTCGCGGGCAATTTCGATCATCGAAAATTCCGACAGGTATTTTTCCTGTTCGACCACTCCCTGAAGAATTGGCAACAAATTATGTCGCTCCCGGCCATGCTGGTCAGCCAGATTTTTGATTAACTCGGTAACAGGGTTCATCTGAAACAGATTTAATTGTTGAAGAATTAGTAGTCGTGGAAAACGACACCGATATTCGTGATGATCGATTTCCAGGTGCTCAGAAATTGTAAAGGGTTGTTCAGAAGTGCCTAAAAAAACAGCCAGATCAATCAACGAATCAGCTCATTTTCCAAAAATGGAAAGAAATCTATGGGTGTAGAGTTACAACATAAATTTACACAACAACAAAGAAATAAACTATGGATATACCACAGAAAATCAATGATTTTGAGTGTTATTTGGCACAAATTTCAACTTATTTTATCATTAAGTATTTCTGATTTGAAAGTTTCTGAAAAAGCATAATATTTTGGAATACTTACATTTGGGTTAAAGAAACATCGCAATGAATGAATTTTCTGTAAAACTGGAACTTCGTATCGATTGGAGTGAAATCGATCTTTTTGGGCACGTAAACAATTTGGCAATTCTTAAATATGTACAAGCAGCCCGGGTCAATTACCTCGAACGAATTAACCTGATGCAAATGCAGGCTGAGTTAAAAAAAGGACCGATTCTGGCATCAACCAATTGTCAATTTCGACAACCGCTGTTTTATCCCGGGCAGGTAACAATCTCGTCAAAGGTTGATTCAATAAAAAACACAAGCTTTCGAATCCTGCACCAACTGTTTAATGAAAAGAAAGAATTGGCTGCTGAAGCGCATGACATTATCGTTTTCTATGATTTCATGAAAAATACAAAACTCGCCATCACTCCGGATATACGTCGCCGAATTGAAGAACTCGAAAATAAAGATTTTGCGGAATCAGGAGCAGCTATTTGATTCTTCACTGATAAATATTCGTCGCAACGACGCAACCGGAGAAACGGTTTTCTCGTCTTGTTAATGGAAATGCAAAATGGCTCTCCCAATCAAAGCTTACGAAAGCAAATGAGTAGGAAGCATTGCCGTTAAACGTTTTCAGAATAACATTCAGGAAATTAATAAGACCTATACACATGAAAACAATTTCGTTATTAGCCATTTTCTGCGTCATTTTCTTGTCGTGCAGACAGGATTCGGTTGAGCAACCGGCGACAAACCTTACCACAAACGAAAAATCGGCTAAAATAATCGCTGCCGACAACCAGTTTGGATTAGAATTATTCCGAAATATAAATTCGGCGGCAACTGAGCAAAAAAACACAATGATTTCGCCAATGAGCGTTTCACTTGCTTTGGGCATGCTGTACAACGGGACCAACGCGGCAACAAAGACTCAAATGGAAGCTATGCTGCATAAATCGGGACTAACTGCCGATGATATTAATCAGAATTACAAAGAACTTGTTTCGGCTTTAGCAAGCCACGATCCCAAAGTTGAGCTCAACATAGCAAATGCCATTTTTTATAAAAACATCTTTCCCGTAAAGCCAGATTTCGTAACAATCAACCAGAATTATTATCAGGCCGAAGTTGCCGGTCTCGACTTTTCCAACCCCGACAAGACACTCAACACCGTTAACGGATGGGTGAATTCTAAAACAAAGGGGAAAATTGACAAAATCATTAACGAAGTTAATCCAGACGATGTAATGTACATTCTAAATGCCATTTATTTTAATGGTCAATGGACTTACAGCTTCGACAAAGGAAAGACCTCGAAACAGAGTTTCACTAAAGAAGATAATTCAGTTATTCAAACGGCAACCATGCAAATTGAAAGCAAGTTCAATTATTACAGCGGTCAAAGCTTCGAAATGCTTGAAATGCCTTATGGTAGCGGGAAATTCTCGATGGTGGTACTGCTCCCTAAAACCGGCTACAAAACGAATGAAATTATCTCGTCACTCTCCTCAGACAATTTAAATAGCTGGTTCTCTAAAGCAACTGAGTCGAAGAAGAATGTCTTTCTGCCAAAATTTGAATTTAAATTCGATCAAAGCCTCATTTCGAACCTGGAAGCCTTGGGTATGGTTGATGCTTTCGATCCTTCTAAAGCAAATTTATCCGGAATATCTGAAGCTGCTCAACTATACGTTTCTGAAGTAATGCACAAATCGTACATCAAGGTGGATGAAAAAGGAACTGAAGCTGCCGCTGTTACCGGAATTACTATTGGAACAACTTCTGCCGGACCAGAGACAAACGTTTTCAGAGCCGACCATCCTTTCGTGTTTCTGATTCGGGAAAAAGATACAAATTCCATCCTGTTCATCGGGAAAGTGACCGATCCATCGAAAAGCGAATAAATGAATCAACCAATTACTCCAACATACGAAACCCGTTGTTCCAAATTGATACCTGGAGCAACGGGTTTATCTTTTATTAACTACGAATTTTATTTCTTCAGAATTTTCAAAAGCAAATCGAATGCCGGTTCGGCCATACCTCCATGATCAAATCCATCCAACTCGTACAGGAAAGTTTGCTTATGGCCTGCAAGGCCCATCATGCGCCACATATAGGCATTTTCCTCATATCGTCCCAACATTTCCAGATTTCGATCTCCGGTAATCAGATACAATGGCGGTGCGTCGGCCCGAACATGAAACAGAGGCGCAAATTCATCAACAACCGGCTGAGTATCTTTTATTCCGCGCTCCTTGCGTATTTCAAAGTGGGTAATCATTTGCCCGCTGAACGGAACCAATTTCTGAATGGCATTGGCGTCAATTCCATAAGCCGCCAAATAATGTTTATCGAGGCCGATCATTGCTGTCAGATAACCTCCGGCCGAATGACCCGAAACCACAATCTTTTTGGGGCTACCGCCATATTTGCTGATATTTTTAAATACCCAGGCCACAGCAGCGGCAGCATCATCGATATAAGCGGGACTTTTCACCTTCGGACTCAACCGGTAATTCACCGCTACAACACCCAGCTTTTTTTCCTTCAATCGCTCTGGAATTGATTTTTCTCCACCAGTCAATCCACCGCCATGAAACCAAACCACAGTGGTAAAACTATCCACGTTTTCAGGAACATAAATATCCAGTTTACAGCGCTCTTTCTGGTAAGCATCGAGATTTTCGCCAGAACGGTATGAAATATTTAATTCGGTTTTATAGGTAACCGGAGAAGTTTGCGCGATCGAAGTTGCTACAATAAATACGAAAAGAAGAGCAAAAAAAATGCGGTTCATGAGTCTAATTTTAGTGCTGGTAAAGGTAAAATATTTTGACTGATACTATTGAGCGGGTGACTTTCGAGTCACCCGCTCAATAAACCCTTCGAAGAGATTTTTAGGCAGATTTCGCTTCAGTTGCACAGCTATCTTTATAGTCCGAAATGATTTGCTTTACCATTTGCGGCGAAACCCGGCCATATACTTTTTCGCCAACCATCACTACCGGAGCCAGTCCGCAGGCTCCCACGCAGCGCAGACAGTTGAGCGAAAATTTATTATCGGCAGTGCTTTGCCCCACTTCAATTCCCAGTTGTCGTTTGAATTCGGCCAGAACCTGCTCCGAGCCACGCACATAGCAAGCAGTTCCCATACACACCGAGATCGGAAACTCGCCCATCGGGATCATGGTGAAAAACGAATAAAAGGTCACCACTCCGTAAACTTTAGCAACCGAAATATTCAATTCTTTGGCTATCAGCTCCTGAACTTCGGCTGGAAGGTAACCCAATTTGCCCTGAACCTGGTGGAGTACGTTAATCAGCTCATTCCCCTGATTCCCAAAACTGGTACAGACGTCTTTAATTAGTCCGATGGTTCTTTCTGATAATTTTATTTTTGGCATATTGTTAGATTTTCGATTAGTTGATATTAACTCTTTTGGCTTCGTGTCCTTTGTGAAATAAACTTCGTGTCCTTTGTGTTTAAATTTTTACCACAAAGTACACGAAGGAATTCACGAAGAATCACAAAGGTTTAGCTACGATCAAAATACTTGGTATGTAGCAAGTGATGCGCTTTCTCACTCATCGGGGCACCCAAAAATTCCTCGTAAAGCTTAGCGATGTAAGGATTTTCATGCGATTTCCGGAGTGTTTTATTCTTGTCTTCGGAATAGATGGCACGCTGGCGTTTTTTCAGTACTTCGGCATCGCCGTGGTGGTATGGCTGACCGCCGCCACCAATGCAACCGCCCGGACACGACATAATTTCGATGGCATGAAACTCGCTATTCCCGGCCTGAATATCTTCGAGCAACTTGCGGGCATTGCCTAATCCGTGTGCAATACCAATATTTATAGGAGTTCCGTTGAAGTCAATGGTCGCTTTTCGCAGGCCTTCCATGCCGCGCAATTCCTCGAAATCGAGCCTTGGCAAAGTTTGTTTGGTAAATACTTCGTAAGCGGTACGAACAGCCGCCTCAATTACACCGCCGGTTGTGCCGAAAATAACCCCTGCTCCTGAAGATTCACCAAGAGGTGCATCAAAGTCTTCATCGGGTAGTGAGTTGAAATCGAGATTGCCCAGGTTGATCAAATGCGCCAGTTCCCGCGTACTTAAAGCATAATCCACATCCGGATTACCATTCACTGCAAATTCAGGACGACTGCTTTCGTATTTTTTTGCCAGACAAGGCATAATGGAAACTACCACCAGATTCTCGCGTTTTACACCAATCTTTTCAGCAAAATATGTCTTGGCAATGGAGCCAAACATTTGCTGCGGCGAACGTGCCGACGACGGAATATCCATCATTTCAGGAAATTGATGCTCGAAGAATTTTACCCATGCCGGGCAGCACGACGTTAGGATAGGCAACTTCACGTTTTTATCGCCTTCCAGAAATTTGGAAAGGCGGTCGAGTAATTCGGTTCCTTCCTCCAAGATGGTGAGGTCGGCAGCAAAATCGGTATCAAAAACATAGTCGAAACCCAAGCGGCGTAAGGCAGCAACCATTTTACCGGTTACCAGCGAACCGGCTTCCATCCCGAATTCTTCGCCCAATGCAGCGCGCACGGCAGGAGCTGTTTGCACGATTACCGTTTTGGTCGGGTCGGAAAGTGCGCGGATAACAGCACCGGTTTCGTCAGCTTCGGTAAGTGCACCGGTTGGGCAAACGGCCACGCACTGTCCGCAATAAGTACATACCGAGTGATCGAGGTTCATTTCGAAAGCAGGAGCCACAACGGCCTGGAATCCGCGATTGACAGCCGAAAGAACGCCAACGGTCTGCACCTCGTTGCACATGGTTTCGCAACGGCGGCACATGATACACTTGTTTATCTCGCGAATGATGGCTGGTGACGTATCTTCGCGGTACATCGACTGTTCTCCCTGGTAATGAATCTTTCGGATACCCATGCGATGTGCCATGTTCTGCAAATCGCAGTTGCCCGATTTAGCGCAAATCAAGCAATCAGCAGGATGGTCAGAAAGAATTAGTTCAACAACTGTCCTTCTGGCATTTATTGCTCTGATTGAATGCGTATTGACTTCCATTCCCTCGGTAGCTTCGGTGCAACAGGCAGGAGCCAGATTACGGCGACCTTTCACTTCAACCACACACACGCGGCAGCCGCCGGGCTTATTTTCGATGTTCATATCCTCAAGTTTCATGTAGCAAAGGGTCGGAATATCAATTCCCACGCTAGCAGCTGCTTTCAGCACAGTGGTTCCTTTGCTAACTGAAACCGGTTTATTATCTATTTTAAGGTTTATCATTTCCATAGAACTACTTTTAGGCAATTAATACAGCATTGAACTTGCACTTTTCGAAGCAAACACCACACTTGATACAGATTGATTGGTCAATGTAGTGCGGAGCCCGTTTTTCTCCTGAAATAGCGCCAACCGGGCAATTTCTGAAACAAAGCGTGCAACCGGTGCAGTGTTCGGCATCGATTGAATAGTGCATCATCGATTTACATTGGCCGGCGCGGCATTTGTGCGCCGTGACATGTTCCATGTATTCGTCGGCAAAATTGTCGAGGGTAGAAAGCACCGGGTTTGGCGATGTTTGCCCCAATCCGCAAAGCGAGGTGTCTTTAATCACATTGCCCAACATCCTGAGTCGGCTCAAATCCTCAACTTCCCCGTTCCCTTCGGTAATTTTATTCAGAATCTCATGCAAACGCTTGTTACCAATGCGGCAAGGCGCACACTTTCCGCACGATTCGTCGAGCGTAAATTCGAGGTAGAATTTGGCAATCGAAACCATGCAATCCGAGTCGTCGAGTACAATCATTCCTCCTGAACCCATCATCGAGCCGGCAGCAAGCAAATTGTCGTAGTCGATAGGCGTATCCAGAAAATCTTTTGTGAGGCAACCGCCTGACGGGCCTCCGGTTTGAACAGCCTTGAATTCGCGGCCATCTTTTATTCCTCCACCAATGTCGTATATAATTTCGCGAAGGGTAATCCCCATCGGAACTTCGATCAAGCCCACATTATTGATTTTTCCGGCCAAGGCAAAAACCTTGGTTCC
>DAOPZV010000140.1:0-10387 GCA_035353575.1 Prolixibacteraceae bacterium
TTTCGGTTGCTAAGGTTTTGAATGTTGGAATTTGGTTATTGAGTATTGGATATTTTTGACCTTATCCCCAAAAACGGAAGAGCATAGATCGCAAAAGTTCTGTTGTATGATGAAATTGGACCATTGAGTATCCGTCAGCTAAAGCAGACGGCAAAGAATAGTTGGATCAATTTTCGAACAGAAGGATTTTATCCTTTGCCGTCGGTTTCAACCGACGGATATTTAAAGATTGTTAGAGAATAAGAAATGACAAAATTAACTATAGATAACCGCACTGTGGAGGTTCCGGCAGGGACTTCAGTTTGGCAGGCGGCCAAATCGGTTGGAATTGAGATTCCGACCATGTGTTATTTGGAAGGGACGGAGCATTTTACCTCGTGTATGGTTTGCCTGGTGAAAGATGCCCACAATGGACGGCTATTGGCGTCGTGTTCCACACCGGTTTCCGAAGGGCAAAACATCATTACCAACGATGCTGAAACCACCGAATCGCGGAAAGCAGCGCTCGAATTGCTGTTGAGTGAGCACGTGGGCGATTGTGAAGCGCCCTGCCAGTTGGTTTGTCCGGCGCACATGAACATCCCGCTGATGAACCGACTGATTGCCAAAGGCGATTTTGCCAAAGCATTGGAAGTGGTAAAACGCGATATTGCTTTGCCGTCAATTCTTGGCCGTATTTGTCCGGCTCCGTGCGAAGCTGGTTGCCGCCGCAAACAGATTGACGAAGCCGTTTCGATTTGTCAGCTGAAAATGTTTGTGGGCGACGAAGACCTTAAAGGCGATAAACCTTACCTACCAAAACTGGCGCCGCTTTCAGGAAAGAAAGTAGCAGTAATTGGCGCTGGTCCTGCCGGATTGGCTGTTGCGTATTATCTTCAGCAAAAAGGACATCAGGCCGTAATTTTTGACAAAAACAGCAAGGCTGGTGGCGAGTTGCGATTAATTGGAGAGGAAATTTTACCGGCTTCCGTAATCGATCAGGAAGTGGCCCAAATACGGGCAACCGGCGTCGAACTTCGGCTCAATGAAACGGTTGATGCTGATCGGTTTGCACAGCTTCCCGACGAATATGATGCTGTTGTTGTGGCCACAGGAACCATTTCAGAAGAAACTTCTGCCTTCAGCCTGAAAGCTTCAAAAACTGGATTTGTAGCCGATAAAACCAGCTACCAAACCTCAATCCCGAATGTTTTTGCCGTTGGCAATTCGCTTCGAGCTTCCAAACTGGCAGTCCGCTCGGTGGGGCAGGGAAAGGAAGTGGCAACTGTCATAGATAATTATTTCAAAACTTCCGAAGTAAAAGGCTATCCCGAGCGGTTCAATTCGAAATTTGGGCGACTGGCTGAGTCGGAATTTTTTCAGTATAAAAAGGATTCAGAAGACGCGCCGCGCCAAAACTCAGATATTTCAGGATTTACCAAAGAGGCGGCAATGACTGAAGCCCAACGCTGTATGCATTGCGACTGCCGTACTCCTGAGTCGTGCAGATTACGTGAATTTTCTGACAAGTATCGGGCGGAACAAAAGCGTTTTCAACGAGAAGATCGCTTTAATGTTGAAAAATTTATTCATAGAGAAGGAGTTGTTTTTGAACCGAATAAGTGCATAAAATGTGGAATTTGTGTACGTTTAACACGCGAACATCAGGAAGAATTTGGATTTACTTTTATTGGACGCGGCTTTAACGTGAAAATTGGTGTTCCATTTAACGAGAGTGTTCAGAAAGGATTGGAAAAGACGGCGGCTATCGTTGCAAAATCTTGTCCTACCGGGGCACTGGCGATGTTTTGTCAGGAGGAACAAATCTGAATCAACTAAAATAACCAACTATGAGATCGATCTTATTTAGTGTTTTGTGCGCATTATTGCTTTCAGTTTCGGTTGAAGCAAAAATAAAGGTATTGATTGTTGACGGCCAGAATAACCACGAGGTTTGGCCCAAGTCAACCATCATGATGAAACAGTACCTGGAAGAAACCGGTATGTTTACCGTGGACATTAAACGCACCAAATATACCTGGAAAGGACAGCGGGAAAAGGATTTTCTTCCTTTGGCCAAGGTGGGTCAAACCGAGGATTTGAAAGATCCCAAAGCCGATCCGGATTTCATTCTCTCCTTTAAAAAGTACGATGTTGTGATCTCCAATTTCGGATGGGGCGCTGCCGACTGGCCTGAAGCCACCCAAAAAGCATTCGAAAAATTTGTACAAAATGGTGGAGGCTTTGTTTCTGTGCACGCTGCCGACAATTCATTCCCTACCTGGCCAGCCTACAATAAAATGATTGGCTTGGGCGGATGGGGCGACCGCAACGAAAAAGATGGCCCGTATGTTTATTATACCAACGACGGACAGCTGGTGCGCGACAATACTCCCGGAATCGCCGGTTCGCACGGGCCACAGCACCTGATACCGGTTACGATTCGCGTTCCTGATCACCCCATCACCAAAGGCTTGCCCAAAGTTTGGCTGACGACTAAAGACGAATGTTATGCCAAATTGCGCGGCCCGGGCGAAAACATGATTATTTTGGCTACGGGGAAAGACATGTCGGGGAAAGCACCAACCGACCGGCACGAACCTATCCTGATGGTTTTAACCTACGGCAAAGGACGTATTTTCCACACCACTTTAGGGCACGACGATTATTCGTTCGAAGGCGTTGGTTTTATTACAACTTTTCTTCGCGGAGTTGAATGGGTGGCAACCGGAAAAGTTACACAGCCCGTTCCGTCTGATTTTCCAACTGCGGAAGAAGCTACCAGCCGAAAATTTGTACTGAAAAAATAGCGAAGTTTTCAGAAGTAATTTAGTATTAAGTTAATACTCATCAGGGCAAAATGCTGGTTTCATTTCTGCTAATGGCTGAGTGCCAGCTTAATTTGACGAATTGAGCCTTTGGAGCCAAATCGAATTCAATCTTCTTGTACCGAACATAGTTATCCATTGCTTATCTTTATATAAAAATTGGGAGGGGAGTTTATGGAAACATCAGTCAAACCAGTATTCTATTCGAATAATCCGTCGAGGTGGAAAAGGTTTTTGTGGTTGGTGAAGATCGTTGCCGTTTTGTTGATTATCGGCGTTTCTTGTCTGGCATTTTCTTTATTTCACAAACAAGTGCTTCATGTTCCGTCGTTGCGCGAACAAATGATGCTGTCGCAAAGCGAAAACGTTAAATTCAAAAATGAAGACTTGCAGGCTGAAGAAAGCGCTCGTTTTAAAACATTAGCTGCCGAAGCCAGGAAACTAAAAGAGCGGAATTTCTACAAAAAAGATAAAGTAATACCCGGCCCGATTCGGAAATATTTGCCTGTACGGGCTGGTTTTTATGTGAACTGGGATGTTCAGGCTAGAAACTCGCTTGAGAAGAATATTTCTAAAATGAACATGGTTTTGCCTGAATGGCTTTTTGTTCAGGATACTGCTGATGTTGTGGCTACCGACATTGATAAGGCTGCACTCGAAACCATGCACCGCAACAATATCGCGATTGTTCCCATGTTGTCGAACTATTTCAATAACAAATGGAACGGACAAAATGTACACCGCATTATTTCGTCGCCGGCGAAACGAGCCAAGTTGATCCGGAGCATTGTTAATGTGCTGGATACATACAAATTTAACGGTATCAACATCGACTTTGAAGAATTATCGATGGAAAAGACCGACGAGAACCTGGTAGCCTTCATGAAAGAACTTCATGCTGAACTGAATTACCGGGGCTACCTCGTTACGCAGGACATTGCACCGTTTAATGAAGATTACAACGTTGAGGAGCTGGCCAAGTACAACGATTTTCTTTTCCTGATGGCATACGATCAGCACAGTTCTACATCACAACCCGGTCCGATTGCTGCGCAGGATTGGCTGGAGGCCGGACTTGGCGATTTGTGTAAAAAAGTTCCTTCGGATAAGGTGGTGCTTTGTATCGCGGCGTTTGGTTACGATTGGAAAGATGGTTATCAGGGTGAAGACATCACGTATCAGGAGGCAATTTCTACTGCTTCTGAAAGTGAAGGAAAACTGAAATACGACAATAACACGTACAACCTCGACTTTTCGTATTATGACGATAATGACAAGGTTCACCATGTTTATTTTGCCGATGCGGCAACAGCCTTCAATGCCATGAGAACAGCGCACGATTTTGAAACTTCAGGAGTGGCTATGTGGAGGCTTGGTTCTGAAGATCCCCGAATATGGAAGTTTTATAATGCGGATTTGTCAACTGAAAATTTGAAGAACAATCCGTTTAAAGTGCATTTTCTGGAGGAAGAACAGCAGTCGGGCATCGTTGATTACGTTGGTGCCGGTGAAATTCTGAATATTATTTCAGTTCCACAGGCAGGCAAATTTCGCATTGAGTATAATAAAGATGAAAATCTGGTGGCTGAAGAGGAGTATCTGGCACTTCCAACTGGTTATGTAATCGACAAGGGAGGCGAGAAAAAAGGTGAGATCGTTCTCACGTTCGACGACGGTCCGGATGAAAGATATACTCCCAGAGTTCTGGATATACTAAGTAAATACAAAGTGCCGGCAGCTTTTTTTATTACCGGAATAAATGCCGAAGAGAATCTTCCTTTGGTCAAACGTTTGTATCGCGAGGGACACGAAATCGGAAATCATACCTTTTTGCACCCGAACCTGGAATTGGCGTCGGCCGACAGACTAAAAATGGAACTCCGTTCCACCGGATATATTATCGAAAGTATCACCGGGCACAGAACGGTTCTGTTCAGGCCGCCATACGATACCGACGCCGAACCAACCAATCCGCAGCAGATCAGTCCAATTTTTACTGCCCGTCAGGAGGGTTATCTCACGATTGGTTCGTCGATCGACCCACGCGATTGGGAAGAGGGTGTTTCGGCCGACACCATTGTTGCCCGGGCAGAGAAACAGTCCGGTCTTGGAAATATAATTCTGATGCACGATGCCGGAGGAAAGAGAGAAGAAACGATCAAAGCACTTCCGCGAATTATCGAGTTTTACAAGAGTCATGGGTTCCAGTTTGTTAGTTTGGCACAGTTAATGGATAAAAAACGAGATGATTTGATGCCAACTGTTTCGGGCTCGCTCGATAAATACCTTGAATCGGCCGACGCCACCGTTTTCAAAGCCGGATATTATTTTAACCGGGTAATTGCCGCCATCTTCTTTGTGGCCATGTTGTTATCGCTTTTAAAAATCAAGAGCATTGCAATTCTGGCCATCAGGCAAAAGATCAAAACGAAGAAACTACATTTGCAGGCTCCATCGGGTACTGAATATAAAGTCAGCATTATTGTTCCGGGATACAACGAAGAAATTACAGCTCCAAAAACTGTCGAAAATTTGCTAAAATCGACTTATCCTGACATTGAAATTGTGTTTGTTGACGATGGTTCAAAAGACAATACGTTCAGGAATATAAGCGAATTATACGGCAATCATCCCAAGGTAAAAGTGCTAACCAAACCCAACGGAGGCAAGGCATCGGCGTTGAATTACGGGATTCGGCAGGCTTCCGGGGAATTACTGGTTTGCATCGATGCCGACACGGTTTTGCATCCTGAAGCAATAAGCCGCCTTGTAAGTTATTTCGACGATGATCGGGTTGCTGCTGTTGCCGGAAACGTAAAAGTGGGTAACCGAAAGAATCTGCTTACCCGCTGGCAGTCGATTGAATACATTACCAGTCAGAATTTCGACCGGCGAGCTTACGACGCGCTGAATTCGATCATGGTAGTGCCGGGAGCCATCGGCGCTTTCCGACGCGACGCCGTTCAGCAGGTTGGCATGTTCACTACGGACACGCTGGCTGAAGATTGCGACCTCACTTTGCGTTTGTTGAATGCGGGACATAAAGTGAGAACCTGCAACGAAGCGCTGGCGTTTACTGAAGTTCCGGAGACTTTGCACATGCTGTTGAAGCAACGTTTCCGCTGGACGTTTGGCATCATGCAGTCGTTCTGGAAACACCGCGGAAATTTGTTTGTTCGCCGGAATCCGAACCTGGGATGGGTAGTGCTACCCAACATTCTGATCTTCCAGCTTGTACTGCCGCTGTTGTCTCCGCTCGTTGATATAACACTGATTTTCTCGTTGTTTATGCCGAAGGGTGGAATAATCGCCATCCTGTATTTTGGATACTATTTCCTGGACATGTGTATCTCTTACCTGGCTTTTAAATTCGACGGAGAGCGATTTACACTGCGCGAGGCGGTTAATTTATTCTTGCAGCGAATTATTTACCGCCAGTTGCTGTGGTATGTTTTGGTAAAAGGTTATATGCGCGCAATAAAAGGAGAGTTGGCTTCCTGGGGTTTCCTGAAAAGGACCGGGAATGTGGAAGTGGTTCATTAAATTGAAAAAATAAACATGCGATTAGTATCGATTATAATTCTTATTGGAGTTCTGTTTTGTGGGAAAAAAGTTAATGGCCAGAGCTGGTCTATTTTTCGTGGTAACCAACAATTGACAGGTACCACAAGCGCCTCTGTTCCTGATAAACCCAAACTGTTGACTTCCTTCCAGACGGGCGACGATATTAAAGCCTCGCCGGTGGTTGACGGGCAAACTATTTACTGCGGATCGACTGACGGAACGATGTATGCCATTGGTTTCGACGGTAAACTGAAATGGAAATTTGCCTCCGGAAATTCAATCGAGGCTCCTGCATTGGTGATGAATGGGTCTGTGTTGTTCGGTCAGCTCGACGGACTATTTTACAAACTGGATGAAAAAAACGGCAAGCAAATCTGGAAGTATAAAACTGATGGTCAAATCATGGGTTCGGCCAACTGGCTGAAAGTCGCCGGAAAAATCCGTCTGTTTGTGGGAAGTTACGACTATAATCTGCACTGTTTTGGTTTCGACAAAGGCGACAGCATCTGGCGCTACGAATCGGATAATTACATCAACGGAGCTCCGGCTTTGTACGGAAAATACGCCGTGTTTGGTGGTTGCGACGGATTTTTGCACCTGGTGAACATCGAAACAGGCAAGGTGTTTAAAAAGATACAGTTGGAAACGTATATTGCTTCGTCGCCGGTGATTGATGGTAAATTTGCCTATGTTGGCGATTACGAAGCCAAGTTTTTTTGCATCGATTTGGAAACAGGCAAAGTGGCCTGGAAATACCACGAAAAAGATAAGACTTTGCCATTTATTGCATCACCGGCATTGAGCGGAAACTACGTGGTGATTGGCAATCAGGATAAATTTATTTATTGCTTTGACAAAACTTCGGGCAAGCTGATTTGGAAGGTAAAAACAGCAAACAGGGTAGAGTCGTCATCCGTGATTGCTTCAGGAAAAGTGATTACCGGAACCATGGACGGAATGCTTTACATCCACGACCTGAAAACTGGAGCCGAGCTTTGGAAATACGAGCTGGGAAGTCCAATTGTGGGCAGTCCGGCAGTTGTTTCAGGCAAAATTGTGGTTGGCGCCGGCGATGGGCGGATTTATGTTTTTGGATAAAATTATTGTAAATCATATATTCTATAAAGAGATTATTGTTTATATTGGCTTATTATTGCAGTTAACCTTAAGCCATGAAAAAAATATTAAATGTTGTTTGTCTTTTATTTATTTTAATTTTTGCTCTGACTTCTTGTGAGTATTCTCCTTCCGAAATTCCATTAACTGAAATTCAAGAGCCAAAAGAACCGCCTTCCATCTCAATTAATCTGACACCTGAAGTGGATACGATAAAACTAAGCACAACCGTTTATGTGACCTATTCTGTTAATACGGGTTCTCATGCCATATACGACCTGAAATTTTTTATGGATGATGTTGATATGGGAAATCCATTCACTGGGATTCAGGGATCTTACAGTACAACTATCCAGGCATCAAAGCTAACTGATGGGTTACACATACTTAAAATCAGGACGAATACAGCAACGAATTCAGGAAGTATTGCTGATAAAGTAGGAGCAGAACAGTATGTTTATGAGCTGAAATGGCCTGTCCTTGTAAATAAAGAAGCCAAAAATCAAGTTAAATTTACAAGTCTGCAGGTTGTTCCTGAAGGAATTAAGCTTTCATGGTATAAATACGATTATGCCGATTTTCAGCGATATACGGTTGGTCGCTCATCATTAATACTTGGCTACAGTAAGGAGTTAGTAAATACGACAGATCCTTACTTAACTACTTTTGTTGACAATACTTATATCGAAGGAGATTATGTAACCTATAGCTTAATGGCCTATATGGATGGTTTTGCTATGGATTCCCGATCGTTTGTTGAAGAAATAAAGAACCCGAAGGTGACAGTCAAACCGGATAGAACCGTTGATGTAATCTGGAATCCTTCGAAATATCCGCGAAATGTGAAATCCTGTTTCCTTAAGACAAGTGTGCCTACATTTGGTTACCCCGAAGAGCATGAGGTTTCTGATTTGGCTCAAACGACTATTCCGTTTAGTACTAAAATTGGCTTTGGTGGTAATTACGGAATGCAACTCAGATATATCCCCAAAGGTTATGATGGATATTATACTTACGATGTTAAAGGCGGGCTCACCAATTTTGCTCTTGGCGATTCGATTCCTTCGTTTGAACGAGGTTTTTTAATTTATGGAACAAACTCTCTGCTTTTGTACAACAACGGAAAGTTTTCGAAATACAATTATTCAACGGGCCAAATTTCCAATTCTTTTTCAATAACGCCCATAGAAAAAGTATATCAGCGGTTCATGCTCAGTTCGATCAGCGGTTCTCTTTTCGGATATTTTCAAAATCAGGAGTTTTTTGTCCGGCGAAGCAATGATTGGTCTTTGTTGAATAAGATGGATATTGGGTCAATGGATCGTTTCAATCCGAATTGGAATGTGATTTCGATTTCGGATGATGGGAAAGTTGCTGCAATTGACATTTACAATAATCTACAGATTTATGATTTTAAAACGGGAGCAAAGATCTCTGGACCAAAATTCGAAAGTCCGCTCGTTCCGATGCAGGCGAATTTTTCTCCTGATGGGAAGACCCTTAGCATTCGGTTAACAAATTACATGGAACAGAAAAGCTTGCTGGTTGCTTATTCTTTCGGACCAAATGGCTTGGATAAAGTTAATGAATTAGCTCTGAGCAACTCAAGCTATGAAGCTACCTTTTCGTATTCTCCTGTTGACGGTAAAATCATCTATTTGAACTATGGAGGAATGTATAATTACAGTGTCGATATAATAAATCCACAAACATTTGTTGTTGAAAATTCTGTAAAAATTCCGGATTTTTTTATTCCTGTGGCATATGACTATGAGAACAGTCGCGTTGTTGCTCAGTATCAATTTTTCCCAACTCAGGAATATTCATACCTGCTGGATGTTAAGACTGGCAAGCAATCTAAAATTGTACAGTTTGTAGGACAGGAGCAATTCTTGTTTTCGAATGGAACAGTATATTCAGGTAATGGAAGATCAATAAAAATTGATGATTACATTCTTCAGTAATCAACCTATCAAGGACACAAACAATGAAAAAGATATTACTTATTTTATTTATCCTGAATTCAGTTTTAGCCGAGGGTCAGGAAACAATATCAAAACTTCGATTTGGTATTACCGGAGGTTTTGGGACGTTTAGTCAGAGTGATTTGAAATCTTTAAATCAGACTGTTATGGATCAATTGCCTTTTGATGCAAAAATCGTCGACGAGTTTGAACCGAATTTTAATTTTGGAGGTTACACTCAATATCAATTATTTAATCGATTTTGGTTAGGTCCAGAATATCGCTATTATTATACCGGATCGCGTTTGGGTCAAAAAGATTATTCCGGAGTTTATTCGTTCGATCAGTATTTGCATTCTCATACCGTTGGTTTAAAGATGGGATATGTGGTTGCTGAAATTGATCGGTTTAGCTTCCAATTTCAGGTAAATTCAGGAGTTGGTTTTACCAAATGGAAAATGGATTCAAAATTGAAAATTGGAGAAGAATCCGAAAACCAAATTGATAATTTAAAGGGCTTTAGTTGGTATGCATTGCCTTCGTTTGCTGTAAACTATAAAATTTTTGATAATCTTTCGTTGGTCGGATCGGCTGGATATTCGATTGATTTGATTAAGAAATGTAAATATGAAGCAAACAGCGACATTAAAATCGTAAAAAATCCTGATTGGAGCGGACTTCGATTGACTTTAGGATTGGAATACGAATTATAGCAAATGAAACGAGCCATGAGAGATTGCCTCACAAACAGGAGAATGACTACAATGGCGAGTTTCATCTGACAATTAAAAACAAATTATAGACAGATGAAAATCGCACACATCATTCCGGGATCGGGCGGTAGTTTCTACTGCGGAAATTGTATGCGCGACAGCAAATACATTCGCGCGCTGAAAGAGTTGGGCCATCAGGTCATCAAAGTGCCGTTGTACCTGC
>DAOPZV010000141.1:0-10302 GCA_035353575.1 Prolixibacteraceae bacterium
TTTTTTGCATTGGTCGATTTTAAGGCATACTCAAAGATTTCCCGATGGGGTTTTATTGATTGAATTTCTTCAGAAATAAAAATCTTTTTAAAAAATGGAGTCAGGCCGCAATTTTCTATTTTTTTATATTGAACTTCTTTAAAGCCATTGGTAATAATGTGCATCATGTATCCTTTAGCTTTTAATGTTTTGAGAGTTTCAATTGTATCCTGAAATAAATGGTTTTGCAGCGCCATATTCTCAAGATACAAGTTATTTATGTTTTCCCAGTTCAAATTGTCAATGCCAAAGACATTAAATGACATGCAAAATCGCTCGAATATTAATCTCTGCTTGGTAATTTGTCTAGCGTGATACTTGTTCCATAAGGCCGAGTTGATATTTTCGTATTCATTAAAGAATGTGTCGAAATCGGGAAGTTGTGACAGTAGTTTTGTTTGCACCAGTGTTTCGTGCATGGCTAATCTGGAATTGGTGGTGAAATCCCAAAGTGTATTATCCAAGTCAAAAAACAGGTGGTCGTATGTTCTCATTCTTCTTCGTCGTTGTTTTCCGTCAGATCATTTTTGGATGGGGTGTGACCTTCAACAACTATCACAATTTCGCCTTTAATTGTTTTGGAGCTGAAATATTCGATCAATTCAGATAGCGACCCTCTTTTATTTTCCTCATAGAATTTGCTCAGTTCTCTTGCCACGGAGGCTTTTCTGTCAGGACCAAAAAATTCTGCAAATTGTTCAAGGCTTTTTAATAACCTGAATGGAGATTCATAGAAAATCATAGTCCGTGTTTCGTGCGCCAATTCTTTGATTTTTTTCTGGCGGCCTTTTTTCTGCGGAAGAAATCCTTCGAAGGTAAATCTGTCGGTTGGAAATCCTGAATTAACAAGTGCGGGAATCAAGGCTGTGGCTCCCGGGAGGCATTCAACCTCTATGTTTTTTTCGAGGCATGTGCGAACTAAAAGAAAACCGGGATCGCTTATTCCAGGTGTACCAGCGTCGGAAATCAATGCAACCGTCTTGCCGCTTTCTATTTGGCGGGCAACCATCTCAACCGTTTTGTGCTCATTAAATTTATGGTGCGAAAACAGCTTGTTCTTGATTTCGAAATGCTCAAGTAATTTGGCCGAAGTGCGTGTATCTTCAGCTAAAATAACATCGGCCTCTTTTAAAATCCGAATTCCGCGGAGAGTCATGTCTTCAAGGTTTCCGATAGGCGTTGGTACCAGAAAAAGCTTTCCCATTTACTAACTTATATTTTTGATTTAAAAAAGAAGCAATGACAAATTTTATTTCGCCATTGCTCCGCTATAATCAATGTAACCCTTTTACTTTGTAAACCTTCGTTTCAGCAATTCCACGAATTTCATGCTCGTTTCATTTTTCTGTAGAGTAAGTTGTGATTTGAGATAATCAACTGCTTGCTGAATTGTTTCCAGTTTGTCAAGATGATCGATCACCTTGTTATATTTATCGGTATTGTTACCAAATATTTCCCGTACAAAGAGAAACCGGTCGTTTAACCCGATTGCTGCCCGCAAACTAGCTATGGGTCCTGTTTTTATATTGGGTTCACTTGTTTTTGCTTCACTGATTGTGTCGTTTAAGCTATGTCCTTTTTGAAATGACGAGGGCGAAGCTTTTTTTTCTGAAACAGTTGTCTCTGGTTTCGGAATTTCACGGATTACCGGACGTTCCGGCTCTTTATTCGCAGGGTCATTCTTTAGTGGAGCAGGCTCGTCCTCTGTTTCATCAATATTTATTTCGCTGAAGCCCATTTGCGGATCAATCTCATATTCTGTTTTTTCTTCCCTCAGCTCTGTTTTTTCTTCGATCTCGTCAACCAAGCTGCTGCCGTGTTCAAATTCAATGAGGTCTTTTTCTGTTTCAACAGAAGCGTCATCGGCTTCTTCATCCTCCTCATCAGTCAAGTCGTCATCCATCCCTTCTTCAATTGCATCGGCTTCGTCAAATTCATCCGGCGAAATTCCAATAACTTCTTCAATTTCTTCTCCAGGCTCTGCTATTTCCAGTTCCGGATCAGAAATTGCAACGTCAGATTCTTCTTCGTTTTCTTCAATGCTATCGCCAGATTCAACGTCTTGATCATCGGATTCTTTTTCAGCAAGCGATCGTAATAGCTCAATTTCATTGCATAAAACGCGTGCTTTACCTAATGCAATGTCTATGATTAATTTGCTGTCTTTTTCTTTTTCTGAAACTTCTTCAGTTATAACTTTCAATTCTTCCAGCTCTTTTTCAATGATCTGGATCAATTTACGCTTATCCATTTTTATTTCTGATTTTAATCGGTAATTCAAGCTATTTTATACGAGTAAAGATTTATTTTTACTTTTCATTTCAATTCGGGTACAATCTTTCAGTACTTACTGATTTCTTAGAAGATACCGGAATTTGAGCATTGTAAAAGTATAAAAATCTTTAGCATTTCACATACATGTTTATTGAAAGAGGCATCGATCGGCAAAAAAAAAGAGGAACTATAGAGGTGATTGCAGGCTCAATGTTTTCGGGGAAGACAGAGGAATTGATCAGGCGCTTGAAGAGAGCCAAAATTGCCAAACTAAGGGTTGAGATATTTAAGCCAGTGATTGATACACGCTACTCTGTTGCAGAGGTTGTTTCGCACGACGAAAATTCGATTTTAAGTACGCCTGTTGAAAATTCAGGGAACATAATGCTTTTGGCTGGCGATGTTGATGTGATTGGTATTGACGAAGCCCAGTTTTTTGACAATGGACTGGTAGATGTATGTACCGAGCTGGCAGACATGGGCATTCGTGTAATTATTGCAGGTTTGGATATGGATTTTAAGGGCAAACCGTTTGGACCGATTCCTGGCTTAATGGCTATTGCTGATTATGTTACTAAGGTTCATGCAATTTGCATGCATTGCGGAGATGTTGCGCAGTTTTCGCATCGGCTTTCAAACGCCGATAAATTGGTTTTGCTGGGTGAGAAGAACGAGTACGAGCCTCTGTGCCGGGCATGTTTTATTAAAGCTACACATTAAATGGCAAGATTATCTGTTGCAAAAATATCTTCAATTGTTGGCGGAAAACTAATTTCGGCTAATGAAGATACAGAAAAGGAGATATATTCTATATCGATTGACAGCCGGACGATTCTGGATCCGGAGGGAAGCATTTTTTTTGCTATTAAAACCGAAAGAAATAATGGGCACCGATATATTAACGATTTAATACATAATGGTGTACGTGCTTTTGTTGTTTCGGAGAGTACGCCAGAGCTTGAGCTACATCCCAATTGCCGGTTTATTGTTGTTGACGACACGCTAAAAGCGCTTCAACGGCTTGCGGGCTGGCATCGCGCACAGTTTAATATCCCGGTTGTGGGTATTACCGGGAGCAACGGGAAAACAATTGTAAAGGAATGGTTGTACGAACTTTTGCGGGATAAAGTGGTGATTCGAAGTCCCAAGAGCTTCAACTCTCAGGTTGGTGTTCCGCTTTCCGTATGGAATATGAAGTCTGAGCACGAGCTCGCCATATTTGAGGCGGGCATTTCGAAGCCGGGTGAAATGCAGAACCTGGCAGAAATAATTAAACCGACGATTGGCGTTTTGACAAATATTGGTGATGCGCACCAGGAAAACTTTCGATCGAAGCAGGAAAAGCTTCAGGAAAAGCTGATGTTATTTGGAACATGCGACACCATTATTTATTGTAAGGATCAGGAATTGGTTAATCAAACCATCGAGAAGCTTGACTTAAAAGCGAATCGGGTGGGGTGGTCTTTTACTGATAAAAAAGCAGAATACTTTTTCAGGAGGACTGAGAGAGATTCGGGAACAGAAATAAGTACCGATGTTGACGGGAAATTGGTTGCGGTTTACCTGCCATTTCAGGATGTTGCAAGCGTTGAAAATGCCTGCCATTGTCTCGCTGTTATTTTATCTCAAAATTGGTTGACTGATACAGTAATTAAGCAGTTTTCGGCGCTGCAACCGGTAGCTATGCGCCTTGAGATTAAAGATGGCGTTAACAATTGTCTGCTAATCAACGACTACTATAACTCTGACATCAATTCGCTCCAGATAGCACTTGGCTTTTTAAATAACCATGCAGTTCATCCGTACAAGGGGAAAACAGTAATTCTTTCAGATATTCAGCAAGCCGGTTTTTCTGATGAAGAACTTTATACTGAAGTTGGAAGATTGTTGAAACTGAATAACGTAACAAGGTTGATTGGAGTTGGCCTGAGAATTAAAAAATATGCCGGATTGTTTGAACTGTCGTCTTTGTTTTACGAAACAACCGATCAGTTTCTTGAGAATTTTCAATCGGGAATGTTTGCTCAACAATGTGTTTTGCTGAAGGGCGCCAGGGAATTTCATTTTGAACGTATTTCGTCAGCGCTTCAAAAGAAATACCACCAAACAATTTTGGAAATCGACCTTAACACTTTGGTGAACAACCTTAACGTTTTCCGCTCGCTCATTCGGCCCGAAACGCGTATTATGATTATGGTTAAGGCTTTTTCGTATGGTAGCGGAATGGCCGAAATAGCCAGGATATTGCAGTTTCATAAAGTTGATTATTTGGCGGTGGCGGTTGCTGACGAGGGAATTGAGTTGCGTCAGTCGGGCATTGATTTGCCAATTATTGTGATGAATCCCGAAGCGCACAGCTTCGAAAATATGATTGAGTTTAGGCTGGAACCCAATATTTATTCTGAAGAAATTTTTGATTCGTTCAGGAAAGTGCTTCAGCAAAGTGCGGTAGTAGGATACCCGATTCACATCAAGCTTGATACCGGCATGCACCGCCTCGGATTTGACTCTTCTGAGAAAGTTGAGCAAATTGTGGAGAAACTTGCCAATCAGGAAGAAATGATTGTGCGCTCGGTGTTTTCGCATTTGGCCGGAGCTGATGAAGCGATGCACGATGAATTCACGCTTGGCCAAATAAAACTATTTCAGCAGCTATCATCAATCATTACTGAAAAATTGCCTTATAAAATAATCAGGCATATCCTCAACTCTGCAGGTATTGAACGGTTTCCCGAATATCAGTTTGAGATGGTGCGCCTGGGAATCGGATTATACGGCGTAAGTTCGAACGGGAACAGTCAGGTAAAAAGCATCAGCAGGCTGAAAACAAACGTTTCGCAGATTCGTGAAATCGAGGCTGGGCAAACGGTTGGCTACGGACGAAAAGGTAAAGCCAGTACAAAATCGGAAATTGCAGTTTTGCCGATTGGTTACGCCGATGGTTATGATCGCGGACTAAGTAACGGAGTTGGCAAAGTATATGTAAATGGCAAAGTTGCGCCGCTAATCGGGAACATTTGCATGGACATGTGCATGATTGATGTTACTGGAATTGATGTTAACGTAGGTGACGAAGTTGAGCTAATGGGCGAGCATATTCAGGTAACCGATATTGCCAACTCGATAAACACAATACCTTACGAAATTCTCACCGGAATCTCACAACGTGTGAAGCGAATTTACCTTCAGGAGTAGAGGCAAAAGTAGAAAGGCAAAAGTCAAAAAAAGCATTGCCCGATGCCCAAACTTGGAATTTGGAACCTGAAACCTGGAACTTTTTATCCCAGCTTGCTGATTTTTTCGAGTTTGTGAATGTCGAGAATCCTGATTTTGCGGCCGTCAATTGCAATGATCTTTTCGCCGGCAAAAGTCGATAGCGTGCGGATTGCATTTGAAGTTGTCATATTCGAAAGGTTGGCAATATCCTCGCGCGACAAATAAACTTTAAGAGTAGCACCGTCGTTTTCCCAACCATATTTTTCTTTCAGGAGTAAGAGTGATTCGGCCAAACGCCCTCTGATGTGTTTTTGTGTTAGCGTTACGGTACGCATATTCGAGAAGCCAAGTTCACGTGCAACTTTCTGAAGTAACTTGAACGTGAAATCGGGGTTTTTCAGAAGTTTGCTGAAGAAATATTCAACCGGAATTACACCGATTGTCGAATCTTCGAGGGTAACTGCCGAGCCAATGTGCATTTCGTCGGCAAGTAATGCGCGATAACCAATTAGTCCCAATGGTTTAGCCATCCTGATAATCTGTTCACGGCCACCAACTCCCTCTTTGTAAATAATTATTTTTCCTTCAATCAGGAATAAAAACGCCCCGGGCTTTTCACCTTCTTTGAAAATGGATTCGTTCTTTTTGTAATAGGAAAGAGTTATGTGTTTTTGCAAATCTTCCTTTTCTTCCGGTGATAAAGTACTGAAAACAGACTTCGGATTTTCGAAAACTTCCTTCATCCCCAATTCCTGACTCAACATAGAAATAAAATTTACATGTTATGCAGCATCAAAGTTAAATAAAATTGTCAAACAAGAAAATTTAGCCCGTTTATTTTCCTTTTATGGCAATTTGAATCGTGAAACTGATCAAAAAACGTTTAGCAAACCCGTTTTTTACGAATATTTTGCAACCAAAGGCATTCGGCGGCCAAATCCAAATGCTTTTGAACTTACGCGAAGAATTGGTGGCGCCTGAAATCTTTTGTATTCGTTTGTATTGACCATTTTAACGGTTCGCAACACGGTGGCTTCGTCAAAACCCTTCGCGATAATTTCGGCAGGCGATAGGTTAAGCTCGATGTAGTCGAACAAAATTTGATCGAGAATGCTGTAATCGGGAAGCGAGTCAGTGTCTTTTTGGTCGGGGCGCAACTCGGCCGATGGTGGTTTTTGGATGGTATTGATCGGGATGATTTCCTTCTCGCGGTTAATCCAGTTTGCCATTTTGAACACGTCGGTTTTATAAACGTCACCAAGAACCGACAAGCCACCATTCATGTCGCCATAAAGCGTTCCGTAGCCAACAGCACACTCGCTTTTATTTGTGGTGTTGAGCAAAATGTGCCCAAACTTGTTCGAAATGGCCATCAGCAAAATGCCTCGCGTACGTGCCTGAATGTTTTCTTCGGTTATGTCGTTTTTCAACCCGGTAAAAACTTCGGAAAGGCTTTTCCCAAACGTATCAACCATAGGTTGAATGGGTATAATTTCGTATTGAACATCGAGATTTTGCGCCAGTTGAACGGCGTCGGTAATGCTGTGGTCCGACGAATATTGCGAAGGCATGAGCAGAACACGTACATTTTCTTTCCCAAGCGCTTCGGTTGCCAAAACGAGAACCAGGGCAGAGTCGATTCCGCCTGACAAACCAAGTGTCGCTTTTTTGAATCCCATTTTTCCGAAGTAGTCGCGAATTCCGAGAATAAGTGCTTCGTATATTTTTTCGATGTAGTCGGTTTTTGGCTGCAAGTTTCTCTCCGACGATTCGGTGTCAACAATCCTGAAATCTTCCTCAAAATATTTGAGTTCTTCCACTATTTCGCCTTTGCCGTTCAGAAATACAGATCCGCCATCGAAAACCAGCTCGGTTTGGGCACCAACCTGGTTGGCATAAATAATTGGCAGGTTGTATTTGATTGCATTTTTCACCAGAATGTTTTTCCTGAAATTTTCCTGGTTGTATGAAAAAGGCGATGCTGAGAGGTTTATCACCAAATCAGGATTTAAAGCCGACAACTCTTTTAGCGGCGAAACCTGGTAAAGTTTTTCCCGCCCGAATTCGTTTTGCGTTTCCTGCTCGTCCCACAAATCTTCACAAATAGTAATGGCCAGTTTTTTCCCTTTGAAATCGAAGACCGAAAATGACTTGTTCGGCTCGAAGTGGCGGTATTCATCAAAAATGTCGTAGGTGGGCAGAAGCGATTTATTTACGATATGCTGAATAGCTCCGTCGTACATGAAAAATGCAGAATTGTACAGCTTTTTCCCCCTCGGTTCGGGATTAATGCGCGGACCACCAACCACAGCCGCAATGCCAGTACAACTTTTCGCAATATTGTTGAGCGCCACTTCGGCTTGCTCGATAAATTCCTTGCGCTCGAGCAAATCGTGCGGATAATAGCCGGTAACCGAAAGTTCGGTGAAAACAACCAGTTCGGCACCTTCGGCCTTGGCTTTGCCAATGTGCTCTATTATTTTAGAGGTGTTTGCCTCAAAATTGCCAATGTGATAGTTGAGCTGTGCTATTGCGATCTTCATACTTTGATGTCTTAAAAAATCAGGCCAATTTTAAATTTCAGCGAGTTGATTATCGTTTTGTCAGAATAAGCATTATCAGTGGTTACGTCGATCAATCCGTTTTGGAAAATTAACCCGGCTGAAATGGCGTTGCTACTTCCCAAATCATAGTCGAAACCAATGCCAACGTTCATCGCTATATTAAACAAATTCACTTCGTCGCCAATCGACGCTTTCTTCATCACGCCATCGTTGCTGGTTCCTTTTGCCGAGATATTAACCATTCCCGAGAAGCCAAGCAGCCCCCAGTAATATGCCCGGTTAAATTCGTCGGTTCTCAGTTTTATAGAAAAAGGAATCTCGACGTAGCGTAACTGGTATTTAATTTTGGGTGAGCCGGTCATGCTTACTCCTGAAAATTTAAATCCTGATGTGGAACGGTAGTCAAGTTCTCCGCCAATGTTTGTGATCTGGAGTCCTGTTGCAAGAGCATAACGTTCGTCGCCCGAAAAATAATAGTCAGCATTTAACCCGAAATCGTAACCGAGCGTTGATTTTCCGTTTCCGACATTCGACGAATTGCTCGTTCTCATCCAGTTTGCCGATGGATCGACCACAAACGAAAGCCGGGTATGCGGCTGGCTATAGCCGACGGCGGCCAAAATGACAAAAAAGATTGCTAAAGTAATCTGTCTCATTTCTCATAAAGATTTAATGGTGTAAAATTAATTGATCAATCTGTTTTTTAACTAAAACATGGCTTTGTTTGATAAGGATATAACGTAAGAATCACTTAGTTTTGCCTCATAAATGTTCAAAATTATACCTAAAACAACAATAAAAAACCAAGTTGTTCGTAAGTAGCTTAAATCTATTTTGAAATGAGAAGGGTATTTTTCATTCTGCTGGCTGTTATTGGGCTTGTTTCATGCTCGCGAAATCCAATGAAGATTGATGTTTCAAAAGTTCAGGTTAACCTGAAAATTAAACATCTCGATGCTGATTTGCTGAAGATAAAACCAGAAGAAATGGCGGCGGCTATTCCAAATCTGAAAAAATCGTATGGCGAATTCTTCGATCTTTTCACTTACCAGATGATCGGTATCGGAGGTGCCGAGCAAACCAGTTTTATCGAGACGCTGAATTCGTTTGTAGCCGATAGTTTAATCAGTCAGTTGCAATCGGCAGTTGCTCAAAATGTCGATACTATCAGGCTGAGAAGCGATTTGGAAGCAGCTTTTAAGCATTACAAATATTATTTTCCTGAGAAGGAAATTCCACGGGTTTACACCTGCATTTCAGGGTTTAACCAATCTGTCGTTATCGCGCAGAACCTGCTCGGCGTGAGTTTGGAAAAATACATGGGTGCCAAAAGTCCATACTACGAAAAACTGGGATTGCCGGCTTACAAGAAAAAGAATATGAGTCAGGAAAAAATAGTTCCGGAAATGATGCAAGGCTGGGCCGATGCCGAGTGGCCGAAATCTGACAAGGAAAATACCCTGTTCAGCAATATGATTCAGCAAGGCAAGGTGCTCTACTTTTTGGATGCCATGTTCCCCGAAATGAACGACACACTGAAGGTTGGGTACACCAAAAAACAGCTGGACTTTTGCCATAGAAATGAAGCGAAAATGTGGACTTACCTTGCCGAACACAAAATGCTGTTTACAACCGACCGCATGAGCATAAAACGATTTATTGACGATGCTCCATATACGGCAGCGTTTACCGAAGAATCGCCCGGAAGAACAGCCTCGTGGCTGGGCTGGCAAATTGTTCGGGCCTACATGAAATCGCATCCCGAAAAGAAATTGCCTGATTTAATGAACAATCAGGATTTCCAGGAGATTTTAAATCAATCGGGATATCAGCCATAAAGGGTGGGGTGCGGCGAATTGTATTCGCCGGAAGTAACGCGATTAAAAATCGCGGCACCTGTGGCGACCCGTCGTTCCCGCTAAGCTAAACATAGAAAGGGCATTGGCAGGTTAATCGACATATCTGTTATTTCTGTATCCAACAATTATCAGGTAAATAGCACTTAATAAAACGAAAAATAAATTGCCCACTTTCAACTCTTCACCATGTAATATCCTATATTCAATAACAATTATGGTAACAGCAATCATGAATATTCCTATAAATGATTGATAATTGAAAAATTTCTTATTCAAATTCATAATGTATCGATTTAGTTTGTATTAATCCTGTTTGCTGCCCCGCGATTTTATCGTGTGGCATTTTCTAA
>DAOPZV010000142.1:0-3971 GCA_035353575.1 Prolixibacteraceae bacterium
TTGAAATATTCAATGGTCCGCTCAGCACTTTTGCGCATGATCGATTTGGGTAGCTCAATGGTTTTGGGCTCTCCCGTACTACCCGAAGTTTGAGCCAGGATAAAGTCCGAATCGGAAAACCATTCGTTCAGGAACGAAAACAATTCGGCCTCCCATTCGGTAAGAACTGGTTTAATGAGCCTCCCTTCTATTTGTTCAGGATAGAGACGTTCGCCGTTCAATTGTATGAATTGTTCTTTTTCCAAATCAAATGCAGGTTTAAAAATCGTCTTCGTCCAATTCAGACTGAAGTTTGGATAAATTCCATGTTTGTTCGGGTCTAAACCACAATTGCTCGCCTGCAACTTCCAGCGGCGAATCGAAATTATTGGTGAAAAGCTGGCCGGTTCCCAGTCCCTGTTCATTTCTGGCCTGAATATGAAACGTCCACTGTGCAATGGCATTTAGCCCAATATTCGATTCGAGCGCTGAGGTTACCCACCATCCGCAATTATGCTTTTCAGCCAGTTCAATCCAGTTTTCACAACCGCTAAATCCCCCATGTAAACTTGGTTTCAGAATTAAATAAGCTGGGTTTACCGTTTCAAGCAATCGCTGTTTTTCCTTGGCCGTTGTAATGTAAATCAGCTCTTCGTCGAGCGCAATGGGCACTGGCGACTGGCGGCACAAATCAGCCAACTCTTTCCAACGGCCTGTTTCAATGGGCTGTTCAATAGAGTGAATGTGCAAGTCAGCCAAGCGCTTCAGGTTTTCCAGCGCAGTTTTATAGGTGTAAGCGCAATTGGCGTCAACACGCAATGTAATCTCTTCTGGAGAAAATTCTTCCCGAATCGCTTTCAATATTTCAAATTCGGTTTCGAAATCGAGCGCGCCAATTTTCATTTTAATGCAATGAAATCCGGCCTCAAGCTTCGCGCGGATTTGCTGTTTCATAAAATCAGGAGAACCCATCCAAATCAACCCGTTAATTGGAATTCCTTGTTCGCCGCGGGAGAACGCCGACGGGAAAAGCTCTTTCGTGCCGCCATTTTTAAAATCGAGTAGCGCGGTTTCAATGCCAAATTTAATCGACGACCAGTTGTTGAGCTCATCCAAATTGGCGGCAAAATAGCTTATTTGATCGACAACCTGACACAGCTTGGCGCTCATCTTTTTAGGATTCTCCATGCTCAAATCGGGTAGGGGTGCGCACTCGCCAATACCTGTGTTTACACCGTCGGTAACAAATATAAACCAGGAGTCGCGGGTGGTATAAATTCCACGCGAAGTTCCCGAAGGCTGCTTAAATTGAAGGGTGTATTTCTGAAATGACGCGCGCATCATGAGTTTTGAATTGTGAGTTTTTTCACCGCCAACTGATCGGAACATTCGCTGAGCAATTCGCAAACTGTTTTTTTGAAAACCGGGTGAACCAGTTCCGGCGCAATTTCGCAGAGAGGAACCAATACAAACTTCCTGTCCTGAATTCGTGGATGGGGAATTTGCAAATCGGGTTGGTTAACAATCTCACTTCCGTAAAACAAAACATCAATATCGATAATCCGGGAGTCAAACTGATTTTCCTTCCGGATACGTCCCAGTATTTCTTCGATGCCATGCGTCTGGGTCAGAACTTCGTCGGGCCATAATTCCGTTTCAATTTCAATGGCTTGGTTCCAAAACATATCGTTTGATTCAAAGCCCCATGGCTCGGTTTCATAAACTGCCGACCGTTTCGTTATTGGGCCGATTTGCTTTTCAAGTCTCTTCCATGTTTCAGAAAAAACCTGTTGTTTATTACCTAAATTTCCTCCCAAAAGGATATATAGTTTAGTCATAACTATCCCGAATGTGTAACAAAAACACTATTTTCGTACAAATCTATCGTACATTTTTGTCGAAACAAACTAATTCAAAAAAATACGCATGAAGCAGTTTTTAAAATTTACACTGGCCTCTATTGTTGGTGTTTTAATTGCCGGAATTTTACTTCTTTTTATTTCCATCGGGATTATTGCATCAATGATTTCCGGATCGGAGGAACAGGTTCAGTCGGAGAGTAACAGTGTGTTGCTATTGAAATTTGATCACCAGATCGTTGATCGAGCAAAAAAAAATCCGCTTGAAGGATTGGACTTTGGAATTTTTGACAGCGAAAAAACGGTGGGGCTGAACGATATTTTAGACTGCATCAGAAAAGCAAAAACCGACCACAATATTTTAGGAATTTACCTTAATCCGACCGACATTTCAGCTGGACTGGCAACTGTTGAGGAAATTCGTGCAGCACTGAAAGATTTCAAGACTTCAGGAAAATTTGTGTATGCCTATGGCGAAAACATTTCGCAAAAAGCCTACTACCTTATTTCGGTGGCCGATTCTGTAATACTAAACCCGCAGGGAACAATCGATTTCAGAGGGCTGGGGGGCGAGCGTACTTTTTACAAAAAAGGGCTGGAAAAGCTTGGCGTTGAAATGCAGATTATTCGTCACGGGAAATTTAAATCGGCCGTAGAACCCTACATTCTGGACAAAATGAGCCCTGAGAACCGGCTTCAAACTGAAACTTACCTCAAAAGCCTCTGGACGGAAATGTTGTACGATATTTCGGCATCGAGAAAAATGGGCTATGACGAGCTGAACGACATTGCCGACATGGTTGCCACATTCAGGCGTGCCGATTTTGTGAAACAGAAGAACCTTGTAGATCGGCTTAAATACAAAGATCAGGTTATTGATGATTTGAAAAAACTGACACTGACCGATCAGAAAGACGACGTTCGGGCAATCGATATTTACAAGTACATTAAAGTGCCTGAAAACAAGGAAGTAAAATCGATGCCCCGGAAGAAAATCGCTGTTATTTATGCTTCCGGCGATATAGACTCGGGGTCGTCGGGCGATGACATTAAATCGGAAGAATTATCGCGGGCAATTCGCGAAGCTCGCCGCGATTCGTCGATCAGAGCTATTGTGTTGCGCATCAACTCTCCGGGTGGAAGCGCTTATGGTTCTGATGTAATTTGGCGCGAAGTGAAGCTTGCTGCCGAAACCAAACCACTGGTCGCCTCAATGGGCGATGTTGCAGCTTCTGGGGGTTATTATATTGCATGCGCTGCCGATACCATTATGGCCGATCGCACTACAATAACTGGTTCGATAGGTATCTTCGGAATGATCCCTAATTTCCAGAATTTGTTGTCGAATAAACTTGGAATCACGCAGGATGTTGTTACAACCAACGAGCATTCTGACATGATTTCGGTAACCAGACCGATGACAGAGTTCGAACGCGGATTGATGCAGCAAATGATTGAGAGTGGCTACGACACATTCATTTCGCGGGTTGCCGACGGACGCAAAATTGATAAAACGGCTGTTGATGAAATTGGGCAGGGCCGTGTTTGGGCTGCTCCCGATGCCAAAACCAACAAATTGATTGATGTATATGGCGGGCTCACCGAAGCCATTGAACTGGCAAAGAAAATGGCAAAACTCGACAATTATCGAATTGTAAATCTTCCGAAATTGAAAGACCCGCTGGAAGAATTGATGAAAGAAATGACTGGCTCGGCTAAAGCAATGTTTATGAAAGACGAACTTGGTGAAACCTACAAATATTACCAGGAACTAAAAGGCGTAGTTGCACAGAAAGGAGTGCTGGCGCGTATTCCGTACAACATCGATATTCAATAGAAAATGTTGCAAAAAGATAAAAAGGGTAAAATCACACAACGGTTTTGCCCTTTCTTTTTATGCAGAACTTCCTAATTTTGAGAAACACAAAATCGTTGAGATGGCTTACAATCATTATTTGGTGAACTGCATTCGCGAACAGTTTAGTTTTTAAGCAGCGTTGAAGAAAATGAAATAGCCATTTGTTTAACAGCCAGCATCAACCGGAAATGTATAATGCGATTCCATTGGTTGATAATTCTGACAGGAAAAATAATGATGATACCAGGTTGCTGAACGATGAACAAAAATTTATA
>DAOPZV010000142.1:4071-10296 GCA_035353575.1 Prolixibacteraceae bacterium
AAGACCCGAAAAGTGAAAATCCAGGTTGTGCAAGGTGGTGACGTGCCCGAGGGAAAAGAGTTTGCACCAATTCAGATGGAAACTACGCAACAAACCGGAATACATCACTTAAACGGAACATTATCGATGGCTCGTGATACACCAAATTCGGCAACAAGCAGTTTTTCGATTTGTGTGAACGATCAGCCGGAACTCGATTTTGCAGGCAAGCGTAATCCTGATGGGCAGGGTTTTGCCGCTTTTGGCCGGGTGACCAAAGGAATGAAAGTTGTACACAAAATTCATGTGCAAAAAGATAAAGACCAATACCTGATTAAACCAGTTAAGATTATTTCAATCAGGAGAATCAGTTAATGAGGTATTTCCCGAAAATAAGAAAGGCGCTCGTGTGGGCGCCTTTTCTATTTCTGTATAATTGGGGGTAACTATTCAACAACTATCAAAAGATATTTTGAAGTGCTCCAGAATTCTTCAGGTTTATCGATTACAAGTGCGTCAACTTTTTTGTCGTTTCCGGCAAAATGATACGATCCGGCTGGATGTACAGTTATTAAACGAGCTCTTTTCGAATTGAGTGGTACCTGGCTGAAATTGCGGATATCAACTTTCATAAAGAAGTCGCGGTTAAAGTCTTTTTTCAGTGTAACAGTTTTGCCCATTCCCAGAACGCCGCCTGTTTTGTCGATAACGTTTTTAGCTTCCAGTTCTTTCTTTGTTCCAAAACCATAATATGCCACGTTTAGCTCATTGGTTTTCTCTTCGATAGTTGCATTTTTCGAACTGATAGCCTGTTCGCTTTCTTTGGTAATCGTTTCGATTTTCTGGTTCAGGCTGGCAACATCGAAGTTCAGTTTTTCCAATTGCTGTTTCAGACTGGCAATTTCTTCGTCTTTTTCGCCAACCTGCTTGTTGAGCAATTCTATCATTTTCTCCAGTTCAGCGATTTTTTGGTTCGAATGACGAAGTTTGCCCTGAAGCGTTTTAACCATTTCTTTGTTCTTTTGCAGAAGATTGTTAATCAGGGCTATGTCTTCCAGAATTCGTTGTTTGGCTTCGTCTTTCACTTCAACTCCGGGTGCGGTTTGAATAGTGACAACTTTTTCGAGCGTTTTGATCGAATCCAGGTTTTCCTGAATTTTGTTCATTGCACCAATGTATTCCAGAATTTTGGTGTCTTTTTGAGAACTCACTTGAGAAATACTGTCCTGCTTCGACTGCATTCGTGCAATTTCTTTTTTGTGTCCGCACGAAGCCAAAATCAAAATGGATAAAGCGAATACTAATCTTTTCATTTTATATGATTTAAGTTTGTCAAATTTCAGATTCAGAAGTCGATTGATTTCGTAGAGTGCGACAAAGATAGGGAGCTTTCGTAAAACTGAAGCGTTAAAGTTGAAACTAATTGCGACTTTGAAGCAGCTCATTTTTGCTTTTGTTGTCCAAATTGCTCAGTTTAAACAGCTCTGCTATTTTTTGTTCCGTTTCGTCGAAACCAATTCGGTAAATTTCGTCGGCCTTGCCAAAATCAAATGTGTTGAAAAGGCGGGTTTGTGGCGGATCAATAATAAAATCGCATAGAGCGAAGCTTTCATCTACATTTTTTGCAAATACCAGCCTGAAACTTCGCTCGGCAATGGCTTTAAAGCCCTGAATGTTTTCCTCGGGGTCATTTCTGTTCACGTGAACTCCAATCAGAAAGCGGCATTGATTGCGGATGCATTCGGCCGGAAGGCTCGAAAACAAGCCGCCGTCAACGTATGTTGTTCCATCGATAACCTGCGGTTCAAAAATCACAGGAATTGATGCCGATGCCAAAATCCACTGGAAAAGTTGTCCGGAGCTTTTTACTTCCATTTGTCCCGAATTTAGGTTGGTTACGGTGCAGCAGAAGGGCGTTTTAAGGCAGGCAAAATCATCTTCAGGAATATATTTTTGAAGAATTGGCAATAGCTTTTTTAGATCGAGCAACCCGTTTGCCGGGATTTTCCAGTTGATCATGCGATGCAATTTGCTCGATTTTACCAGGTCGAGAATCTGGAGAGGTTCCATTCCCGAAGCATAAAAGGCCCCAACGAGCGCGCCCATACTTGTTCCGGAAACCACTTCAGGGTGAATGCCATATTTCCGAAGCGCTTCCAAAACGCCGATGTGCAGTATTCCGCGAGCGCCTCCGCCGCTTAGCGCAATACCAAATTTGTATGGACGATTTTCTGTATTCATCGGATTAGTTTCAATATAAAGTTAAAGCATCTTGAGCAAAAAGCGTTGGGTAGCGCATAAAATTTCATTTAAAAGGGCGAAAGTTACTTTTTCAGAATTCAACTTAAAGTTTGTAATATTGTAGGCTTTAAAATCAGGGCGAATTATTAAGAAAATGCTGCTTTTTAACGTTGGATTTATACAATATTCTTTCCGTTTGGCAGTTTATCCTTAAGCGAACAAATTTTAACTATTGGGCAAACACTATCTATATCGTTTTTCATTGGTTGCTGTGCTTTTTTTTCTGGCGGGATGTACCACCGAGAAAAATACGGCCGTTTCCAGGGCATACCACAATGTTACAGCACATTATAATGTTTATTTTAACGGGAAGGAAAGCCTGAAAGCGGGCGTTGAGAAGATTGACCGTTCGGTTGAAGACGATTACACAAAAGTTTTGCCTGTGTATAAATCGAGTAACCCGACGACGGCAAAGGCAGCTGTTTCAGAAATGGACAATGCCATTGTAAAGGGTTCAAAGCTAATCCAGTCGCATTCAATTACAAAAAAACCCAAACGCCGGAAAAACAGAAGCAAATCGTATATCAATTTTGCCAGTCGCGATGAGTTTAACAATTGGGTTGACGATGCCTATGTTTTGATGGGACAGGCCTATTTTTACCAACACAATTACTCCGCTGCCGCCGAAAATTTCTCGTATGTTGTGCGGCGGTTTGAAAAGGAAGCGTCCCGTTACGATGCCTATGTTTGGTTAATTAGATGTTATACCGAGCAGGAAAGATATGTCGAAGCTTTCGAAATTATTCAGCAGCTTCAAACTGATGAGAATTTCCCTCGTAGGCTCGATGGTCAGTTTGCCTCAGCCACGGCTGATTATTATGCACGACAACTTTCGTATAAAGAAGGAATTCCGTTTTTAGCAAATGCCGTTAAAGAAACTCCAAAGAAGCTCGAACGACTGAGACTTGAATATATTTTAGCTCAGTGGTATCAGGAAACGGGCGATCCCACAAAGGCTTCGCAAACATTTAAAGATGTAGCCAGAAAGAACCCTCCATATAAAATGGCCTTCAACGCCCGGATTAATGCGGCCGGAACATTCACCGGAAATGGTGACGTTGAAAAGCTGAAAAAGGAATTGCGGCGGATGCTTCGCGACAAGAAAAATCTGGATTTCCGCGACCAGATTTACTTTGCTATGGGTAACATCTCGATCAAGGAAGGCAAGCGTGATCAGGCAATAAAAGAATATACCAAGTCGGCATCGATGAGTGTCGATAATCTCTACCAGCGGGCACTTTCGTGTTTAACGCTTGCACAGATTTATTTCGATATGCCCGAGTACAAAAAAGCCCAGGCATATTACGACAGCGCGATGGTCGTAATTGACGATAAATACCCGAATTACCGTCAAATCTCTGATCGCCATAAAAGTCTCACCCGCTTAACCGATAATATTTACACCGTTGAACGGGAAGACAGTTTGCAACGGATTGCAAAAATGGACGAGACAGCCAGAAACACATTGATTGATAAGTGGATAAAAGCGGAGGTAGAGAAAGAAAATCGTGAAAAAATGGCTCAGCAAAATCAAATGATGGACCGAAATTTCTACCGGTACAATCAGAGTCAGTTCGGATCGAGCGTTCAACAAACAAGTTCGGAGTGGTACTTTTATAATCCAACTACGGTTGCATACGGAAAAGTTGAGTTTGAGCGCCTTTGGGGAAAACGAAAGCTTGAAGACAACTGGCGCCGGTCGGATAAACGGACTTTTGGCGACGAAAACCAGGAAGAGAAGCAGGACTCGACTTTAGCTGATAACGGAAAGAAAAAAATAACCGACAAAAAAACCAGGGATTATTATACGCAGAATTTACCATTAACCGATTCGTTAATGGTGGTTTCGCACGGAAGAATAAGGAACGCATTGTTTAACGCCGGACGTATTTTTAAAACTGAATTTAATGATATTCCCAGGTCAATCGCTTCGTTCGAGGATTTGAACAAGCGTTATCCTGAAAATTTGTATGCACTTTCGTCGTGGTTCGAGTTGTGGGATTTGTATAAGAAGTTGCCAAACGAGGAGAGAGCCGAATACTACAAAAATCTGGTTGTTTCTCAGTACCCCGAGTCAAAGTATGCCAAGTATTTGCTGAATCCGAATTACTTCATCGAACTTGAGGCGCGTAATGACAGTGTAAACCAAATGTATCAGCAGGCATTTACCGAGTTCAAGGGAGGCAAATATGCTGCTGCCGGAAAGATTACTGATAAGATATTGACCATGAAGCCAGATTCGGTGCTGGTGCCGAAAATCATGTTCATCAAAACCGTTGCCGACGGAACAGTAGCCAATCGTGAAGTTTTTGGGAAATTACTGACTGATTATATCACGAAAAATCCGAAAGCTGAACCTAAGCCGCTGGCAGAACAAATTCTGAAACTGATTCAGGACAGTGCCTTGGTTGACTATCAAAAGCTTATTGCATCGGGTTATCTGACCGAAAAAATCAACAATAAAGAGTTGTTGCCCGAGAACCAGAAAAATGCTGACGAATTTGGTGGAAAATTCTCTTACGATGAGGATTTGCTTCATTATTTTGTGATTGCTTATCCGAAAAACGCCAACCTCGATTTAAACCGTTTTAAATTCGACCTGGCGAACTACAACATCGACCATTATACAAAGTACGATTTCGATATTGAAACTCAGAATCTGAATAATACCACGGCGCTGTTGCTTGTTCGGTCGCTTAAAGACAAGGAGCAAGGCTTGATTTACTTCCGCTCGATCATTAAACGTCGTGAGGTGTTTACGGCCCTGAAGAATATCAAGTATGTTAATTTCATTGCCTCCTCAACCAATTTCAGAGAAATTATAGCTGAAAAGGATTACAACGATTACCTGAAGTTTTTCATCAAGAATTACAGCAAGTTTATAACAGGCGATTTCTCTGACGAGCTGCTGCCTGAACCGGAAGAATTGCTGGCGAAAGCCCAGCAGGAAGAAAGCAAGCTGGTTGAAAAAGGATCGTATGTTGCCGTTGCACCAACCGGAAACGGGCTCGATATTTACGGTGACGAACGTTCGGGCGCTCAGAATTTTGTTATTGCTGTAAATACACCAAAAGCAAATTTGAAACAGATTGCAAACAGCTTCAATGAGCACAACAAGGATCAGTTTAAGAATGCCAATCTCTCGATTACTCAGAGTCAGGTTGCTGATTATCAGTTGCTGGTTGTCGGGAAATTTAAAACAAAAACTGAGGCCATTAACTATTTCACAAAGACTTTGGTAAACCGGAAATTGTATAAGAGCCTTGACACATTGAGCTACCGTAATTTCATAATTACTGATGCCAATCTGAGAAAACTGTCGGAAACAAGAAAGATTGCCGAATACCTTAATTTCTTCAAGATTAAGTATATCGATCCATCATCGGCACAGCAGGCGCAGCCCGAGGCTAAACCGGCTTACAGCGGTCCGTACGTTCCGAAAACCGATGGAAATCAGAATTTTGTATTAGTTATTCCGAAAGAAGAAGTTAATGCAGAGCAGCTTCTCCAGTCGATAAGGGCATTCAACAGCAAGAATTACGCGCAGTTGCCGCTCAAAACTTCATCAGAAATGCTCGACGATTTCAGATTGATGATTCGGGTTGAAGGCCTTGCAAATGCGCAGGCCGGTGTGGCGTATCTGAGGGCAATTGCTAACGATGACAGCGTTTATGGACCAATCCAGGCAGCCAACTACCGGCATTTCATTGTTACTCCTGAAAATGAGGCTATTTTCAGGCAGAGTAAAAATATTCTGACCTACATGGATTTTTACAAGCAATTCTACCTGAAATAGATCGGGTCCATCGGGAGAGATAAATCACAGCAAAGTTTCTGAATGAATGCTGGTATTTGCTTTTAGCTTTTCTGCTAAGGCTGCCGCAAAATAAAACGGAACTATCGGTTAATTGGTTTATCAGGATTTCGATGAACCTTGTGATAACA
>DAOPZV010000143.1:0-2691 GCA_035353575.1 Prolixibacteraceae bacterium
CAAATGAAGTCGGAAGAAATTAAAAATTTGTTTTTCCAATTTGAGGCAGCAGCTTCCGAACTGGAAGGAGTTGAATGCTGGAGCGCGCGCGAATTGCAAGATTTATTGGGATATAGCAAATGGGAGAATTTTGAAAAAGTAATCCAAAAAGCGAGAGATGCCTGCAAAAATGCCGGTGAAGAAATCGACTATCATTTTCCTGACGTCAGGAAGATGATAACTAAAGGAAAAGGTGCTAAAGATGAGATAGATGACATTCTTTTAACCCGTTACGCTTGTTACCTGATCGCTCAAAATGGCGATAGCCGAAAAGAGAAAATTGCGTTTGCCCAAAACTATTTTGCAGTGCAAACCCGCAGGGCCGAATTGGTTGAGCAACGGATTTTAGAATACGAACGGGTAAAAGCCCGTGAGAAATTAAGCCAAACGGAGAGGCAACTTTCGGGCATTCTCTATGAGCGTGGAGTCGATAACCAGGGTTTTGCAATAATCAGGAGTAAAGGCGATCAGGCTTTGTTCCGATTAAATACCCAAATGCTTAAACGTAAATTGGGTGTGCCTGAAAGTAGGCCAATTGCTGATTTTCTTCCTACCATTGGTATTAAAGCGAAAGATTTAGCTGCTGAAATGACAGGATTGAATGTACAAAACAAAGACCTAAAAGGGCAAACAAAAATTGAAAGAGAGCATATTGAGAATAATCTTGCGGTTAGGAATATGCTGACTCAAAGAGGAATTGTACCAGAAAATCTTCCTCAGGCCGAAGATGTGAAAAAACTACAACGGAAACTTGATGGAGATGAGAAGAAGCTGTTACAAGTTAAGAAAAGGAAAAAATGACCTTTGCTATTCTACTACCGCGCGATTGTACCCTCCGCTACCCCTCGTTTAGCGTAGCATTAACGATGTTGGTTTGTCTATGACGCACTGCTTTCAAACTGGGGTCGAAACGGAGCTAAAAGCTCATAACTTATTTCTCCCTCGTTACAAACAAAGGGGCGAGGGCAGAAGCCGGTTGGGAGAATAATCCCGGTCGGCTTTTGTGTTTTATCCCAAATAGTTTTCCGAAAATTGCAGAAATACCTGTAACCTTTTTCATTTGCAGAGGTTAACAGTTTAAATTTAATCAAATAAACGGATCGATACTTGGAGACACTATCGGACAACGAATTGATGCGAAAGGTTCAAAAAGGCAACATCGATATGATGGGTTTGCTTTACGAACGGTATAACCGACAGCTGTACAGGTTCCTGTATAACATGACGCGCCAAAAAGAACTGAGCGAAGATTTGGTTCAGAATGTTTTTATCAGGATGCTGAAGTACAACGATGGTTTTAAAGGGCATGGCGAATTTCGCACCTGGATGTACCGCGTTGCCCGCAATGTGGTTTACGATCATTTTAAAAGAGCAGGCAAAACTCCGGCACACACCGATGTTGCTGATTACGAAACCCGCATTGAAGGCGATCATGCGTCGGACATGGCGATGGTCAAAGCCGAGGAATTGCGTGCACTTGAAGCGGCAATGACCATGCTGAGCATCGAAAACCGCGAGTTGTTGGTTTTGTGCCGTTACCAGGAATTGAAATACAGCGAAATTGCAACAATACTAAATATTACCGAAGGGGCTGTAAAAGTTAGGATACACCGGGCTTTGAGCCAGTTGAAGGACAATTATTTGAGAATTGACAATTAAATTCAGGAATTATGGAATGCAAAAAATATAGAGAGCAGTTAACTTCTCTTTTGTCAGGCACAATTTCCGACGAACAGAAGTGGCAGGTTGAAAGTCACCTTAGCAATTGTACTGAATGCCGGGAAGAATATGAAGCGCTTCAGAAAGTTTGGTTCCTTATGGACGAACTGGAACAACCCGAATCTTCGGCAAGTATGCACGCCAACTTTAAAACGGCTCTTTCAGATTTCAGGAGAGAGCAGTTGAGGCAAGAAAATCAATCTGGAAAATGGATCGAAAAACTTCGGGAATTCCTTTCGGTTCAGCTACAGCCCAAACTGGCATACAGCGTTTTGCTGGTGGCAATTGGTTTACTGGGCGGGTATTTTTTGCGCCAACCACAGCAGCAACCGGTGGCTTACAACAAACAGATTGATTCGCTCTCGTCGCAAATATCAGAAATGAAACAGGTACTTATGTTTTCTCTATTGCAGGATCCATCGGCATCGCAACGTATGCGCGCTGTTGCTTATACCGAGGAAATTACGAATGTTGACCTGAAGGTTATCGACGCTTTGCTGACAACGCTGAACGAAGATCCGAATGTCAATGTACGGCTTGCAACACTTGAGGCGTTGACCAGGCTGGCCAGCGACCCCAGGGTACGCGAAGGTCTTGTGCATAGCATCGAGCACCAGGATTCGCCCATTATGCAATCGGCCATTGCCGATGTGATGGTGAAACTTCAGGAAAAACGCTCGGTTAAATCGCTGCAAAGACTTTTGAACAAGAAGGATATTAACGAAGGGGTAAAAATGAATATTGAAAAAAGTATTCAGAAACTTACCTGAAAACAATTAAGCAGTGGGAATGAGATAATGTTGCATTTTTATCCCAACTCACCCCGCGCATCTGCGATGCTTGCCCCTCTCTCGCGAGAGAGGGGAGAAACGGCCGCAGCGCGGACGTTGGGGTGAGTACAGTTGAAAATACGACAATAAATTGTTCTTATTG
>DAOPZV010000143.1:2791-10256 GCA_035353575.1 Prolixibacteraceae bacterium
AAATGGCTATTCCATTTCGTTGGGCATTTTGAAAAATAGATAACGCTAATACGCAGATTTTAAGACATACTACAAAGATTTACACGAATGAAACAAATAATAATTACCCTGATTGTGGGAGTGGAATTTCTTGTTGGCATTCCTGATTCCTATGCCAAAGAATTCAAGGAACATTTAAGCAAAGAATTTACGGTTACGGGAAGTGCATTGCAAACAACACTGGCTGTTTACAACATTTTTGGTTCAATTAATGTGGAAGGTTACGCTGGCAATAAAATCGTGTTCGAGATGAATAAAACCATTTCGGCTGACAACGATAAGGATTTGGAAATCGGGAAGCGTGAATTTAAGCTTGGGTTCGATCAAAAAAACGATACTGTAATGGCTTACATTGCCGAACCTTACGATTCGAGACCAAAGCGCGGCTGGCATCGCGACGAGAATAACCGCGAGCTGGAATATGAGGCAAAAGTTGATTATACCGTGAAAGTACCTTACGGAACCAATTTGAATATTTCGACGGTAAACAATGGCGCCATTACAGTTGACAATGTGAGTGGCTTTCTGAAAATTAACAACGTGAATGGTGGGATAACCGTGAAAAACGCAAGAGGTACAACCCGGGCGCACACTGTAAATGGCAATATTTTGGTGAATTACCTGAGTAATCCGAAAGAAGCATCGTCGTACCGAACAATTAACGGCGAAATCCGAATTACCTATCAGCCCGGTTTCTCTGCCGACCTGACATTCAAAAGCATGCATGGCGAATTTTACACCGATTTTGCCGAAGCTAAACTCCTTCCGGTTACCGCTTCCAAGGTTCAGGATAAAAAAGGCCGCGAATCGGTATTCCGGCTCAATAAAACAACAACAGTGCGGTTCGGAAAAGGCGGATCGGTATTCAAATTTGAAACCCTTAATGGCGATGTGTATATTAAAAAACAATCATAAAAAAACAGAAACATGACAAATAAAGTAGTTGGCCTCGTATTTCTTGGCCTGATAATAGGAATTACCGCTTTTGCGCAAAACGGCTCAACCGAACAGCTTACCGTTCCGCTTAGTAGTCCCGGAAAGCCCTATTCACTAAAAGTACAAATGGTTCGCGGGTCGATTAAAGTTGTTGGATCGGCGAGCAGCGAAATCCAGATTAATGCCACTCCGCGTGCCGAAGACGAACGTCGTAACCGGCAACAAGTGGTAAACGGGATGAAACGGATTGATTCGGCTGGCAGTTTTGAGGTTACAGCCAAAGAAGCCGATAATAATGTTACCGTGAATACCGGTAACCCGAACAAGGCCGTTGATTTGGAACTGAAAATACCACAGGATGTAAAACTTAAGCTTGGAACCGTAAACGGTGGCGAAATAAGCGTCGATAACGTGAGCGGGCAGCTCGAAATAAGCAATACAAACGATAAGATTACACTGACCAATATTTCGGGTTCGGTGGTTGCCAATACGGTTAATGGCGATATAACCGTAACTTTTAGTAAAGTGGATGCCAATGCACCGATGGCATTTTCGACCCTTAACGGCGATGTTAGTGTAACCCTTCCGGCCGGAACCAAGGCCAACCTGAAAATGAAATCGGACAATGGCGAAATATTCAGCGATTTTGATGTAGTGATTGATAAAACTCCTCAAAAAACTGAGAAAACAAACTCGGCTGGCATGTATAAGATTAAACGAGACGACTGGGTTTACGGAAAAATTAATGGCGGCGGCGCCGAAATGATGATGAAAAATATGCAGGGCAACCTTTACCTGAAAACATCTTCGAAATAGAATAAACAACAGGGAAATGAGAGTTTTCCGCTAGCCGGTTGGAGTATTTTCCTGACCGGCTTTTGTTTTTTACAACTTTGCTGCGATCTTTTTTAAGGCCGAAATCATGGATTTTTCAATTGCAGCAAATTCGGCAATGTCTTTCCCGATAAAAATAAACATCGCGGCGATATGGAGCTCTTTGGCAGCTAATTCGTCGTAAAGGGCTGGTTTGTTCAGCCGGTAGGCTTCGCGCATGCGCCTTTTCATCAGGTTTCGCTTCACTGCTCGTTTAAAATTGCGCTTCGAAACAGCAAACGCTGCTTGCACCGGAGTGGGCTGTAATGCGTCGGTTTTCAGGAAAACAATTTTGAGCGGGTACACCAAAAACGATTCGCCCGAGGTAAATAATTCCCCGAGTACTTTTTGACTACAAAGCCTTTCTTCTTTTTTGAGTGTAAATCCTTCCATTGTTCTAATGTACAACAAAAAAGGGGAAAACTGATTTCCCCTTTCTTATTGTATTGCGTTTGTTTTGATTATTATGCTTTGTTGTGCTTTTTAATGTATTGTTCCAAAGCCATTGTCATCGAAGGGGCTTCGGCTGTAGGAGCTTCAATGTCGAGTCTCAACCCAGCGTCGAGAACAGCTTTTGCGGTAGCCGGTCCAAAACAGGCAATCTTGGTTTCGTCCTGTGCAAAACTTGGAAAATTCTGCAACAGCGATTGTATGCCTGAAGGACTGAAAAACACGAGAATATCGTAGTTTACTTCCTTTAAATCAGATAAGTCGCTACTTACGGTTTGATAAATAATTGCTTTGGTGTAGTTATATCCGGCTTTGTCGAGTAGCGAAGTAATTTCCGGCTGGCCAATCTGAGACAGTGGCAAAAGAAATTTTTCGTCTTTGTGTTTTTTCATTACATCAATCAACTCCGAGAACTTTCCGGCACCGTAAAAAATCTTGCGTTTACGGTAAACGATGTATTTCTGCAGGTAAAAAGCGGTGGCTTCCGATATGCAAAAATATTTCATGGTGTCGGGAATAACCAAACGAAGTTCTGTACTGATCCTGAAAAAATGATCGATTGCGGTCCGGCTGGTGAAAATGACTGCGGTATGATCCAGAATCTGAACTCTGGTTTGTCTGAATTCCTTGGCAGATACACCTTCAACCTGGATAAAAGGGCGGAAATCAACCTGAACGTTATGTTTTTCTGCCAGATCAAAATAGGGCGATTTGGCAGTTTCAGGTTTGGGCTGCGAAACTAAAATTTTCTTGATCTTCAAGGTAAATACTTTTAATTAATTCATCATTACTTCAGCTCAACAAAATACTATATATCAGAAGTAATGGTAAAATTTCAAGGGTACAAAGGTATAAAATCAAATACGAAATTGAAAACTGTTTTTTGAGGAAAATTTTTATCCCTCTGCCCAAGGCCAGAAGATAAAAAATAACTACAACCAACAGTCCCAAATACAATAGAGGTTCAGCTATTGTTAGGGGGACAAAAGCAATAATTGCGGTCAGAGGCAAAAGAAAAATACCCATTACACGATTGAAAACCGTGATTCCATAGAGGTACTCAAGCACCTCGGCTTTACTTTCGGTTAAAATGCCAAGCAGGTAATAAACAATTCGTTTTGCAAAGAAATAGCCAATTATTCCCGTTAGGCAGGCAATGTATAAAGAGTACGATTTTGAAATTCCGAGGTTGATTTTGTGAATGGATAAAAACTGATATATCAGTAACGCAAGTTCCAGATTGAAAATAACATCAAGCCGGAATGACGCATGCAATAAATTGAAATACCGCTCACGAAATAAACGGGTAAATGTTGAATAGTTTACCGCCGAATGCAGCAATTGACTGAGATATTTATTGAAAATCAGCCGAACTGTGGCAAAAAGCAAAAAAGCAGCCAGCACTACGCCAACCAACCAGTCGGGATTTGATCGGAGTATTTTTTTCCCAGGAAAAACAACTTCAACTCCTTTTAAAACAGTGTAAAGCGAATCGTAGGGGAGCTGATGTACAACTTCGTTTTTGTAATTGTGCTGCGGAATATATGCTTTCCGGAACTGCGACCACTCGGGCCGGCCACCAAATATGATCACGCTGTCGGGTGCAATATAATGCACACTTAACGAATCGTTAAACGATGGGTCATTAAGGCTCAACGTAGGTTTTATGGTGTCGGTTTGAATAGTTTGGGTCTGGCTGTTCGCATTATTCAAAGTCAGGTTCGGGCTTAGAGTGTCTGATTTGAATTGAGTAGATTGCATACCGGCGCCAATTGTATAAGTTTGTGGGCGCAAAAGTAGTGATTAATCAATTTTATTCAACCAAAGGCTTAGGTTTAAACCCGAAAATTAACAGGCATGCATCAAAATAACATTAAAATATACCAGGCTCCCTTGCAAGGGTTCACCGATTTCGACTTCAGACGAGTAATGAATGAAGTTTTTGGCGGCGTTGATAAGTTTTTTGTTCCTTACCTCTCGTATGGTAAAGGAAGAGAAATTAAGCGTTCACTTTTTAGAGAAATACTTCCTGAAAATAATTTGGGCATGGCTACCGTTCCCCAGGTTTTGTTTTCAGATTTTCAGGAACTTTCTGAGTTGGTTGAAATAGAAGTTCAGCATGGCTACTCTGAAATTAACCTGAATTTGGGATGTCCATATCCGATGGCGACCAATAAGGGGCGGGGTTCGGCATTGCTGCAATCTCCGGAACTGCTGGATGAGATGTTGGAAAAATTGTATTCGAAGTTTTCCGGCATTCGGTTTTCAGCAAAAATGCGCGCCGGAATGTCTGATGATCACGATTTTATTGCTGTCGTCGCGATTTTAAATAAATATCCGCTTGAAGAATTGATTTTTCATCCCCGGACAGCCAACCAAATGTACGAAGGCAAAGCTAATGCTGAACTTTTCGTGAAGGCCTTGTCGTTATCGAAACACCGGCTGGTATATAACGGAGACATTTTGTTGCCGAGCGATTTTGATGAGTTGAAAAATAAATTTCCGGAACAGGAATATTGGATGATTGGGCGTGGACTACTTGCAAATCCGGCTTTAGCGGCTCAAATTAAAGGTGAAGTTTTTGTTGAGGGTGAACTTCGGAAAAAACTTCGCAGTTTTCACGATCAGTTGTTTGATGCTTATTCGTCGCGCTTAGACGGAGCAGGACATATTTTAATGAAAATGAACCAGTTTTGGCTATACTTCAGCGAGTCGTTTGAGAATCCGCATAAAGCAATGAAGCTGGTTAAGAAATCGAATAATTTAGCGAAGTATAATTCTGCTGTTTCAGTGATTTTTAGCGAGTATTAATGTTGTGAAAACGGAAAATCTACGAGCAGTTTTCCTGCTCATAAATTTCCATAATAGTCATTAGTTGTTCGAGCTCATCGGCTTCTGGTGTATTTTCTTCAGCATCGCATATTTCCAGAAATCTTTTCAGAGCCACTCTGTAATCTTCCTCACTAACAAGCACTTCTTTCATTCCAATTGTTTTGTTCTTTTTTCATGTTGGCTGAAAATAGTTTGATGGGATGACGAGTGCATCGAGGGCCAAAAAGGCTATTTAATGTTTTTGTCAACTATAGCACTTCCCCTTTTTTTAGTGGGCATCCAGCCAGTTTTCTCCAGCGTTCATTTCAACAGTCAAAGGCACTCCAATGTTTACGGCATGTTCCATTTCATGCTTTACAATAGCTTTTACCTGCTCCAGCTCGGGTTTCAGCACATCAAAATCCAATTCGTCGTGTACCTGAAGTATCATTTTTGAACGCAGTTTTTGGCGGTTCATGGCATTCCAGATGTTGATCATGGCGATTTTGATTACATCGGCCGCCGAACCCTGGATAGGCGCATTGATGGCGTTTCGCTCGGCAACTCCGCGAACCACGGCATTGGCCGAATTGATGTCGTTCAGGTAGCGCTTCCGGCCTTTGATGGTTTCCACAAAACCCTTGCTGCGCGCCACTTCAATGCTCGTGTCCATGTATTTTTTTACATCCGGAAAAGTTTCGAAATAGCCGTCGATCAGTTGTTTGGCTTCGGTTCGCGGAATATTTAATCTGGCCGATAAACCAAATGCCGAAATGCCATAAATAATACCGAAGTTGGCTGTTTTGGCTTTCCTGCGCATATCGGAAGTGACTTGCTCTACCGGAATTTTATAGATTTTGGATGCCGTGATGGCGTGAATATCCTGATTGTGACTGAAAGCATCGATCATTTGCTGGTCTTTGCTCAGCGCCGCCATGATGCGCAACTCAATTTGCGAGTAGTCGGCCGAAAGGAAGGTGTAGTCGCCTTCCGACGGAATAAATGCTTTGCGTAACTCGCGGCCATTTTCATCGCGAATCGGGATGTTTTGCAGGTTCGGATTCGTAGAGCTAAGTCGCCCGGTGGCTGCAATCGTCTGATTGTAATTGGTATGAATGCGTTTAGTCTTCGGGTTGATTTGCTGCGGCAATGCTTCCACATAAGTTGTCAGCAGCTTCTTCAAACCGCGGTATTCCAGAATTTTACCGACAATCGGGCTTTTATCCTGAAGTCTTTCGAGCGTTTCTTCCGAAGTAGAATATTGCTTGGTTTTGGTCATCTTGGCGTTCGGGTCAATCTTCATTTTCTCGAACAAAATAACTCCCAACTGTTTGGGCGACGAAATATTAAATTCTTCTCCGGCAATCGTGATAATTTCGCGCTCAATATCAATAATTTGCTTGCGCAGAACTTCAGCGTAAACGCCTAGTTCTGATATATTTAATTTCACCCCGGTCATTTCCATGTCGGCTAAAACCGGAATCAACGGCATTTCAATTTCGTCGAACAACGGGCGAACTCCGCTGCCATTCAGTTCTGGTTCGAGTGCCTGTTTCAGTTGCAAGGTAAAATCGGCATCCTCGCACGAATAGTCGCGCAGTTGGATCAAATCGGCATCGCGCATGGTCTTTTGGAACAAGCCCTTGCCGCCAATCAGCGTATCGGTTGTAATTTTTTTGAAGTTGAGGTATTGCTCGCACAAATCGTCGAGGTTGTGCTTGGTTTCTGGCTGAATGAGGTAATGCGCGATCATGGTGTCGAACAACGGTTCGCGAATTTCCAATCCGTAGTTTTTCAGAATAGACAAGTCGTATTTGATGTTTTGCCCTATTTTCAGGATTTTATCGTCGCCAAAAACAAAGCGGAATTCCTGAACGATGGCAGTCGCTTTTTCTCGATTGGTAGGCAACGTAACACAATACGCCTCGTGCGGCCGATACGAAAACGACATGCAAATCAGCTCCGAAGTAATCGTATCCAAGCCAGTTGTTTCAGTATCGAAGCAAAATTCTTTTTGTACCGAAAGTTCGGCGCGTAAACTGGCGCGTTGCTCGGCGGTTTCGATGAGGTAATATTGGTGCGGAATGGTGTCGATGGTATCCAGATTTTTGGTCTCAACCGGCTTTTCTGCTTCAGCTACTGGTGTCGAAAAGCCAAAGAGCGAACCTTGAGCAAATTGAGCGTCGTTGGAAGCTTGCGTTTTATTTTCCTGCTTTTTGATGAATTGTTTGAATTCGAGCTCGGTGTAAATTTCGTTCAGCTTCTGGAAATTCGGATCTTCCATAATGAGCTTGCTTTCATCAAAGTCGACAGGCACATCCAGGATAATTTCGGCCAGCTTGCGCGACATCCGCAC
>DAOPZV010000144.1:0-5008 GCA_035353575.1 Prolixibacteraceae bacterium
CTGTTCTTTTTAAAGCTGAAACTCACTACTTTTCACCACCCTGATTTTGCCTTCGGTCGGGGTCAGTTCAGACCAAAGCCAGTTGTGGTGAGCAATGAGTTTTTCAGCAGAAACATACGGACGATCTGCCGTGGTGTGGGCGTCGGCAATAATGGTCAGGTTGTAATCATGGGTCAAGGCTGATTTTACCGTGGCATCGACACAAAAATCAGTTGCGCAACCGGTTACAACCAACTCTTTAATATGATTCATCTGTAGGAAATGATGCAGTTGAGTTTGATAGAACGCGTCGTTTACCTCTTTAGAGATGACTACATCTTTAGGTTTGCGGACAATCTCGTCCAGAATTTCCCAGTCCTTGGTTCCAGGCCTGCAATAGTTTTCACGTACTCCGTTATGCTGAATAAAAACCACAGGAAGTCCCTTTTCCCGAAATTTTTCGGATAAGAAATTGATGCGCTCAATAACCTTATCTGCCTGGAAACGGGGTGTCTTGGGAGAAAAAGACACCTTCTGCATGTCGATAATTAGAAGTGCTTTCATCCGGATATATTTCGTTTTTTAATTGCCGGATGGAACTCGCATGTGAGATATTCACCCGTGTTTGTGTTTGACGAACATGCTCGTTTCATTGTTTCTGATTTCTGGTTTATCAAATTTAACAAAGCCTTACGGTTTCTTTGCTGTCAACCTCTCGTTTTTCGTTTTTTTTTCAGAATTTTATCTCCCAAACAGCAAACAAACTCATGACACCAACCGAAATAGCGAAATCGTTAACCGAAAATCTGAAACTCGAAAAATACAAACCCTGCGGCGTTTATTTCAGCGATGTAAAGCCTGAAAATGCACTTGAAATTAAGAAAAAGGGGAATGGATGCGTTGTTCCACTTATTCTGAAAGCCGCAACAGGCGTGGCTTACGTGGTTAGCGAAGAATCGACCGGCTGGCCATGTTCAGCTTTCTATCTTGGTTTTCAGGATACTATTTTTGAAGGAATCGAATATTTCCTGTCAAACAAAGAGGACTTTTTCCGTCCGTGCGAGAAATTTATCCAAAGTCCGGCATTGGCTAAATCGCTCATCAACAATATCAACCCGGTAAAGCCCGATAAGAAGTACGTGGTTATAAAACCCTTGGAAGATTTTTCAGGAAAAGAAAAACCGGAATCGGTATTATTCTTTGTGAATGCCGACCAGTTGAGCGCCCTTAGTTTTCTGATGCACTATGATGCTCCTGAGCGGTTCGACCGTATAATTGCGCCGTTTGCTTCGTCGTGCATGGCCACGATAACTTACCCGCTGAAAATGGCGAGAAACAACGAAGAGCGCGCTATTATCGGCAACTTCGATATAGCCGCCCGTACCCGTATGCCTGCCGATTTGCTGTCGTTTGCCCTACCCTACACTTTTTTGGAGAAACAGGCTGGCTTTATTGCTGAAAGCTTTTTCACCACGCACAATTGGGCTACTATAAAAGAGCGAATTTAAAATTCGGGGCAAAGGGGCTATCCAGCCGGTGGATAACTATCGATTAGTTTGTTTTGCTTTCGGGCGGCCTTCAGAAATTCCCTGACTGACATAGGTTTGTGACCCCTTGAACGGTTCATATCAGAAACCTTGAATAACATGCTTTGTGTTTTAAACAGCTCTTTGTAAAGCTGCAGAATCGGAACTTCAGGGTCCCACGCGTTGATAGCCTCCGACCCAGCCCCGTTTATCTCGATAATCGAAAAACCTTTACCCACTTTCAGCAATTCAGTTGATTCAAACCGAATGTCGAACCGTCCGAAATAAAACTCAGGCATGCTTATAGCAATCTGGTCGATGCATTTGGTCAATTCGGGCGTAATTAAATGACTTGCATTTCGATATAACCCTCCAACCCGAATGCTTCCAATAAACGAGAGCCGCACTAACTCACCGTCGTCCGGAACCATTTCGAGATACTCTTTCTCGAAAGGCATGTGCTCCGATTTTTCGCCAAGATAGAACCCGGCACGAAGTCGCGATCTGGGATTATTCTTAATAAGTTCCTCGAGTGTTGAAACGCCATCGCCATATACATAAGGAAAATACCGCAAGGTAACTGAAATGATTTTCCCGTGATCTTCTCCGGGCATTCGAACATAAAAAATACCGGCCTCCCCGTCGTGTGGCACCGGTCGTTGAAGTACCATCTTTTCGCCGGCCGGATAGCTTGAAATATATTGAAACAAATGATCCTGATCTTCTACCAGCCTCACTCCGTAACCTTGCCATCCCACATCCGGTTTAACTACAACAGGAAAGTTCAATCCTTTTTTGTCCATCATCGACAATGCCTCTTCCAGATCAGACTGCGGACCGCCGCCATTGCGGTGCAAAGTAACGTATTCGGCAAGCCATGCCTGCTGATCTTCGCCAACCTGCCCCATGATGTCGCTTTTTGATTCGCCCCAAAATCCGCCTGTTTCAATCATTGGATTAGAAACAGTAGGCAGAGTGAGACTTCTATATTTCACAGCCAAGGCAAGCCAACGCAAGCCAACCGGGATATAAAAAAGACTGTTTGGAATTTTTTCAGCATGCGAAACAAACCGCTTAACCCCATCGAGCGAAGGCATGCCATTAAACTTGCGTTTGATACTTGGCATCTGCTTTTTGAATACTTTAAAAAACGATGGCGGAAAGTCGCCCATTAAATGGTCGGTATTTTTGCTCCAACGTGGCTTAAACGCATTGCGGAGCCCAAACCCCACAACTACCGCAATTAAAACGATCCAGGCCCAGTAATCCAAATGAACCAAAACCAAATCGCCGAAAAGGATGATTGCAGTAAGAACAATTGATGAATAAATTACTCCTGAAAGTATGGTGATAAAGGCAAAACGACTGAAAGGAATTTTGAACCATCCGCAAGCTACGTAGGTTGGGAATAACAAACCCGGCGTTATCCTGCAAAGCAACAACACTCGAACCAAATTAGTTTCGAGCCATTTTCTCACATTTTCAACCTTTGGACCAATAATCTTAGATCTCAGCCAGGCATTTTTCTGAGCAAAATGGCCAAGTCCATATATAATTATATCGCCTGAAATTATTCCAAGATAAATGCTAACGTATGCATACACGAGCGGCAATCCATGTTCGACTTTTGAAAATGCTGCAGCAAGAATAGCGGCATCTTCATGCAAAAAAGTCATAAAAAAGATAACAATGCTATGCTTTAGCCACAAATAGAAAGATGGATCATTCATAAATTGGGCTTGTATTTTGCGTAACGTTTCCCATTAGCTCAATTGAGAATTCTCCACAAATTTATAAAAACAAAATCACTATTGTCCGATAAAACCTCAGCAACGCATATTCACTTAAAATTTCTCACTTCGTTCGAAATGACAATCAGCAAGTTGTGAGATGAAGGCAGGGAATCTCAGGTTTTCCCCCGAACACCGATAAAACAAAATAGCTTTTCAGTTTTGAAATACCATTATTAGCCTCCTGTAGGCTAAAACCGCTAAAAATGAGTACAAAAGCAATTCTATTTTCTATTTGCACTAAAACTGTATTCTTTTTCAACCCGCGCTATGCGAACCTTAAACAACTCGTACCAGATTTTCCTCCCTTTTACTTGCGCAATGCTGTGCTCTGCATTTTCTTTCCATTTTTTTATCGACTCCAGATCGCGCCAATACGAAACAGTTATCCCGACCTCATTGCGGGCCGATTCCACACCCAGAAAGCCATCCTGTTGACGAGCCAATTCAACCATACGGTCAGCCATTTCTGCATAACCGTTGTCGCCATCGGTTCTGACCGAAGTGAAAATCACCGCATAATAAGGTAGTTGTAGTGTTTCTGCTATCATTACTTAAAATTTCACACTCAATCCAGCGCCAAATAACTGTTTCAATTGAATCCGGGAACCAGTTCCGTCATTTATGCCATCGTCGTTGCGATCAACCGGAACTTTAATATCGTCGTCGTATATAAGATTTGTCAGTAAGTTTGCCGACAGGTATTTATTCACTTTCATATTCAGCCTGAAATCCCAATTAATATCAACGTTTTGAGGTTTTTTAAGGTAATTGGAAAATAAGCCGAGATTCGTAACAGCATCCACATTTTTAGCAACAGTAAATTTAAGCTCGGTTTTAAGTGTTCCCCCCATTTCTGCTCTCGATTTCTTACCCGGATCGACACCAAAAGCACCTGCATCGGCCAATTCTTTGTCAGCTACAAAAGTGAATTTGCCGCTCAATGGCGATAAAAACAAGCTGAATTTATCGGTGGGTTTGTAGTCGAAACCGGCAGCAATGGTGAGGTAAGCGGGAGCCAGCAGACTGGAAATTCGTGTAGGATTATCTTTATCTGAATAGTTGTAACCATCGGCAAACTGTGTCCTGAAATTGGTTAATCCGGTGAAGAACCATTTGCCTCCTTCTGTCATTTTATAACCAACTTTCGAGTTAATTTCCAACTTATCTTCCGATTTTACCAGGTCGCGGCTTTGCTCTTTTAAAAGCCCGTAACCCATATTCAGCGAGTTATCCCAACTCATTCGGTCTTTAGCGTAGTTGGCCGAATAATTAAAAAGTGCGACGCCGGAAACAGAGTTCTTACCTCCGGCAGCCCAGTTCGAGAAAGATACCTGACTAAAATTGATGGAGAAATCACCGGCTTTTTTCCAAAGCTTTGGAGCTTCAGTTTTTTCCTGAGCGGTTGCCAAACCGGCGCAAAACAAGATTAGAATAAATGCTGAGAATTGTTTCATGACTTTTAGAATTTTGATCTGCAATATTATATCAAACAATCAATAAGCAAGCAGTTTTAATCCAAACAAATTCTATACATTAAATTCGTCCTTCCACAAAAATTACATGGCAACAACAATTATTACCCCTTACAAACTAATTGTTAGTTGCCCTACCGAATTTATAGTAGCGACCAAACGATTCGCAATTGCTTATCAAATCGTTGTAATACGCTGGGTACGTTTTCTTCAGGTCGTTGTAATATACATTTTCAAC
>DAOPZV010000144.1:5108-10192 GCA_035353575.1 Prolixibacteraceae bacterium
CGTTGTAATACGCTGGGTACGTTTTCTTCAGGTCGTTGTAATATACATTTTCAACCTTAGGCGGATTGGAATCATACTGATCCATTTGAGAACGAAGGCGGTGGTTTTCGCATCGGCCAGCCATGCGCAGACACAAGGCTGCAAACGGCTTGTTAGCACTCAGTCCTTTTGCCTTCAGGTAATACTGGCGAGCCAGGGTGCAATTGTAATAGTCGTCGTTGTCTTCAAAATCGGAGCTTTGCCGGTTCACCGTCCAGTAATACCGTTTCATCATCCACGAATTGCCGTACTGGCTCATGTTCAGGTAACAATTGGCCACCTGAAAATAGTAATAGGCACGATTTGGGGTCTGCACATTTTCAGCCTTAGACAGATAGTCGAGCAGCGTTTTGACAATGCCAGGCTTGGTGTAACTGATTGTGTCTCCGTTTGTTTTCTGATGCTCGCTGTACATGGTGGCATAAAACGGGTTGGCATCGAGATAAGTGCTGTAGGGGTAATATTTCGAAGTCCACAACGTATCGGCAACCTGCTCAAAACTTTTCAATGCCTGGGTCAAATCATTCTTGCGCACATATTTGGTTCCCAGCAAATCGCACAAACGGTCTTTGTCTTTGCGCAACACATCGAATTCCCATGCCGAGAACTTATCCGATTTCCCTGAATTCTCCAGATCCGCAATTAACCTTTTAACCTGATCGGCAGAATACTGGGCATCGAGGTAAAAGAAATAATCGTCGTAATATTCAACAAATAAGGTTTGCTTTTGGGGCTTTGTTTTCCAGTAAATGCCATTTCGCCAATAAGCCTGATCGCTATAATCGACCTTCCTCAATCTGAATTTCGACAACAGCGCAGCCGCATCGGTTGTATTTCCTTTATATTCCAGCTCGCGGGCCACCGCAAAAATCAGCTTGAAATTTCCGAGAGCAAACTCGCTCATCAATACCGGCTTTACTTCTTCAGGAACAACAGGCTTCTCTTTTTGCGATGTGGTTAGGCAAATCGCTTTAAGCACATCAAGCTGTCGCCTGAATTTCAAATCGGGTCCAGCCTGTTTTTGCAGCGCGTTTATCTCATTCAACGACAACGCGTAATTGCCAGTCATGTAACTCAAGTAGGCTTTGGCCAATCGCCACAGGTTGGGGTTTTCAATTTTCCTGAAATCGGCAGCCTCCACAAAGTGCAGCAAATCGCTGGCATACCTGCGGTCCTCGTTAATCCGGCTAGCCGGATAATCCTTTTGTTCGTATTCCCAGGGTTCGAGCGACGGGCGGAAATTGGTGTAATACGGCGTGTAAATCCAATCTTCAAGCTTGTTGATTTCCCGTAATAACAGAAAACTTAATCCTGAATCGTTAGGTTTCAGGCTATACAGCGTTTTTAGAATTTCCAGCGTTTTTCCGGTTTTTCTGAATCCATCCAACAGCCATACGGCGTGCTTCTCTTCCGTTGTTCGTGCAAGCTGCAAGGTTTTTTCAACCGGAATGCGCTTGTTGTAGTGGTAGAAAATTGCCCTACGCTTATCCGGAGCAAAAGCAAAAACCTGCGCGGCATTAAAATTAAATTTTACACTATCGGACTCGGTGAATGTTCTAAAATAAAGACTCCAGTAGTCAATAATATTTTTAAAGCTGTGTTTCTCAAAATACGCTGAATAAGCCGACTGCATCGTTTCCTTATCGTTATTGTAAAAAGCCAGACGGATGGCCAGAAATGCGTACCGTTGACGTATATCTTCGTCTTTTGTCAACCTTGCACGATTTACAGCTTCGTCGATCAGCTTTCTTCGCTGCGGAACATTGGCATATTCCTGTCGTTCCCACGGATCCTGAATGAGAGAATTAAACGGGTTGCACTTTTTAGCGAAGTTCAGGTAAGATAAAGCTTCTGTATCACGATGCTTATGCAGATAGCGCACAAATGCGTTGGGCGATTCGGGATTATTAATTTCGTCACCCAGCTCGTAAACCGCCTGATGAACGGATTGCTCATCCACCTGATTCTTGCAGCGTTTCCGCCAAAGAGCTATATTTTGACTAACGCCCCGATCCATTGGATTCCTCAACAATGCAGCTTCCTGCTCGTAATTCGACGAATAATAAAATCCTGACGAATAATAAAATTCGGAGAAATCTGAATAATTAAATGTTCCGGGATTTAGCAATGTAAAGCGGATATCGTCGCCCAGCGGATAATAAGGGCCACAGGCCAAACTGCGGAACGAAAAGCTACTGATTAAAATCAGTAAAAAAACGAGTGAGCGTTTCATGGTCAAACTGATCTAAGTTGTTGTTGTCGAGGTGGAAAAGAATAACGGTTTGTCCATCGGTTGCGGGAACATATTTCCTGAGCAAGCCAATGGTTTCTTCCAATGTTTGCGCGGTAATCTCTTCAAATTTAACCTTATCGCCTTTCCGAAGAAATAAATTATCGAATTCCCGATCTTCAGTCACTTCAAACCACAAAGGTTTTATTGGTTTCAGGATGGAGTCGAGTTCGTGCGGTTTCGGGGTTATCAAACCGGCGAACCGCTTATTCTGATACACCTGCATCCACGAAAAAACCGGTAATGCGATGTCGAGGTGAAGCGGATATTTTGGAGTTCCGGCCAGGTATTTTTTGAGTTCTTCCGGCGAAAGAATGGAATTGGCATCTTCGCTGGCCAGCGGACTAATCAGGTTATAACACATCAGCACAGCTTTATCGACAGGTGGAATACCCATTTGATCGCGGTATTTATAGGGGTAAAGCCTCAACGTGCACGAAATGGTCTTTTTCGAAACCGCCTTGATCTTCCGAAGCAAATAGAAATAATTGTCTTTGGTTTTTGCGGTCCAGTCGCAATCTAGCTGAATTTCGTTGAAATCACCCAGACGGTCGCCATTCATCTGGTTACTGTAATACTTATTGATCAGGAAAAAAGTATTTGCAGCCAGCGAATCGAGCCCCGAAGCCGACAACTTCGCCAATACTTCATTCTTGATATAAACCGTTGGAACGATTTGAGGCCGTTGCCTGGTGCTGTCGTCGTTCTGCTGAAAACTCCAGATGTTCAATCTCGTTTTTGCAACCGGTATGGCCCCAAAAGTCGCATCAGGTTCCACTTCAAAAAACTTCACGTAAAGCTTCTGTATTTGCTGCTCACGAATACAGTCGAGTTCCTTTTCACTCAAACTGTACGAATTACTTTTCCAGAAATAAAAAGCCCGTCCAACCTTGGGTTTATCACTTTTACATGCCAGCGCTACATGAAAAAGCAGAAAAACAATCAACGAATAAAAAATACGTCTCTCCATGCCCTCATCAAATTTTTATGCTGCAAAGGTCACCAATAATCTTTAACAAGATGTTAAACGACGTACTTTTTAACACTAAATTCTTCCTTCAACCAACGCTAAAATGTCAGTTTCTTTTGCTTTTGTTTTCTCCAGTATTTCAGCGGCTTCAGCCAATATTTCTCCTGAAAACTCTTTATCGCTCAATCCACCGGCATTGATGCGCACATTCAGGTACGCGCCATAAACGGCAGTGCGCACACACAAAGCGCCAACTCCTGCGTCGGACAACGAATTGGGGTTGCCGATGGTAGCCATAGCCTGAATAACTTCCATGGCCTGATAAGCCGTTTTCATTACCTCGAAAGGCACTTCAATAGCGTGTTTGGTTGCCTCCTGAATTGCTGTCGAGCGCAGCTTCTTTTCCTGATCGCTATTTTTAGGTAAGCTGAATGCATCCATAATCGCGTTGAAAGCAGCCGTGTCGTCGTCAACCAGTTTCAGCAATTTATCGTGAATGGCCTTTCCTTTTTCAGCCCAATCGGAAAACTCGTCCCAACGCTCGTCCCAGCCGCGTTTGTGCGCTGATAAGTTGGCCACCATTGTTCCCAAAGCGGCACCCAACGCGCCCACATAAGCCGAAACCGAACCTCCGCCCGGGGCAGCTGATTCAGAAAGCGTTTCATTCGAAAAACCAGCAACAGTCAAATCAACCAGCTTATCGTTCCGGTCGTCGATCAGGTACTCGATGATTCGCTTTTTCGGATCAAACGGAGCCAGTTCGTCGAGCCCAAGCGATTTGATGGCAATTTTGATGATTTCCTCGTCGGGAATACCCACCGAGCGCTGCTGTTTCCGAAGAAAATATTTACCGGCATCAAGCATAGCCTGAAGCGGAACCAAACCGATCAGTTCGGAGCCGGTCACACGCATTCCGCGCTCACGGGCACGTTCCGAAACCTCGTCGAAAGCCTGGTGCATCGAAGTTACGGTGATGTCGGTCAGGTTCATTGAAATTTGGGCAATGCCGTATTCTTTGATGAACCAGCCAATGGCGCGCACTTTTTTCAGTGTCCCCGGAATGCGCACCGGTTCGCCGTTTTCGTCGGTTACAACCTTTCCGGTGAGCGGATCGCCCTCGCGAACCACACGGCCAGCCTCGCGCACATCAAACGCAATGGCATTGGCGCGCCGCACCGAAGTTGTATTCAAATTCACATTGTATGCAATGAGGAAATTACGGGCACCAACAGCAGTTGCTCCGGCACGTTCGTTCAGCGTATCCGGCCCAAAATCGGGCTTCCATTCGGGTTGCTGTAATTTTTCTTTCAGTCCTTCGTATTCGCCTGCACGACAATTGGCCAGACTGCGGCGTTCTTCGTTGGATGCAGCAAATTCGTAGCAATACACCGAAATGCCCAACTCCTCTCCCATTCGTTTAGCAAGCTGCCGGGCATAAACTACCGTTTCTTCCATCGAAATATTTGCAATAGGCACCAGCGGACACACATCGGTAGCTCCAAAACGAGGGTGCTCGCCTTTGTGTTTGCTCATGTCGATCAATTGGGCAGCCATTTTTGCGCCCTGAAAAGCGGCTTCAATCACTTGTTCGGGCTCGCCCACAAAAGTCACTACCGTGCGGTTAGTCGCTTTTCCCGGATCAACGTTCAGCAATTTGATACCATCCACACTTTCGATGGCGTCGGTTATCTGTTTGATTATTTTTTCATCTCTTCCTTCCGAAAAATTCGGAACACATTCGATTAGTTGTTTCATATTTAAGACGTTAGATGTCAGATTTTAGAT
>DAOPZV010000145.1:0-1770 GCA_035353575.1 Prolixibacteraceae bacterium
TTCAAACGCGTACGAAGTTGATTCAAATCAACAAACAGGCAAAAATGTTTCAATTGCAAGCCATCCTGTCTCAATTAAATCCCCACTTTATTTTCAATGTGATGGCCACACTGCAATCTGTTATCCTCTCTGCTAATATTCAAAAAGCCAATGAGTATTTGGTCAAAATGTCAAGTCTCATCAGGGGGTTTCTCGACGCTTCCGTATCAGCCGGATTCTCCAAATCTAAACGTATTCAGGAATCGGAACTGCCACTAAAGAAAGAACTCGAGATTCTTGATCATTTCATTCAATTCCAGCAGTTAATCTATCCCGACCGCTTTGATTACCAATTGTCTCTTGATCCAGAAATTGTGCCTGAAAAATTGACCATTCCGCCGATGCTCATTCAACCGTTTGTTGAGAACTCCATTAAACATGGGTTACTTCAGAAAGAAGGAAAAGGAACGTTGAAAATCAATATCTATTTTTCAGAAAACCAAATGCTGGTCGTTGAAATAGAAGACAATGGAATAGGAATAGAAAAAGCTGACGCCTTAATGAAACAATCCCATTTACTATATACATCCAGAGGGAAAGAACTTACAATCAAACGAATAAAATTACTCAATGGAATGGGCTATTTTATCCAATTCAGAATAGACAGCTCCGATTTGGGAACAAAAGTCACATTAAAAATCAGGCACAATGCAGAATAATATCAAAGCAATCATAGTAGAAGACGTTAAAAAGTTTCATGCGGTAATTGAAACTTTTCTGGATGAAGTTGCCCCTAACGTGCAGATTGTGGCAAATGCCACTAATCTTAATGAAGCAAAGGAATACATAACCCGTTTCTCACCTCAACTGGTGTTTCTCGATATCCAGTTTGATGCTGAGGGCAAAACGGCTTTCGATCTTCTCAAAGAATTATCTGAACAAAAAAAACTTGATTTTCAAATCATTATTATTACCGCCTTTAATCAAACTGAGTATTATGACGAAGCTTTTAATTACGGAGCATTGCACTTTCTAACAAAACCTATTGATAAACTGAAACTAAAACAAGCAGTTGAACGGGTTTCCCAAAATATAAATCAGCCGACAGAAAATCAGCTACTTTCTCAGTTCATACAATTTCACGAGCAAGTTCATTTATCAAAGGCAAGTAATAAAATAATTGTTGAAGGCCTTACTTTTGCCGAAGTTGTTCTACTAAACAATATTGTCTATCTCGAAGCCTCCGGAAGATACACCGATATTTACCTGATAAATGCTCATTCAAAACCAATCTGTTCATCAACAAACCTTGGAGAATATGAAAAGCGACTTGCAAATCACCCCGATTTTTTTCGGGTTCACCGAAATCTCATAGTCAATACCAATTATATTTTACGTTTTTCGAAGAAAGATCGATCTATTTTCTTGCCTGATCCGTTTCCAAAACAATACGCGTCAAAAGACCGGTTCAAAGAATTTCTCAAATCTCTGGGTGATAAAGACGAAGCCTAGCCTATTGCCAAATAATTAGAAAAAATTGTCGCACTATTGCAACATTTCAATTGATGTCGCTGTCAACTCTTACAAACACTAAAACAAAAAAAATATGAAAGAAGTAATGATGGCAGCCGTAATATTTTTCATGATATACTTAATCCTGAAAAATTTTACAGATTTTCTTTTGAAACGAAAAATCATCAAAGCAGGTCACTTTGATAACGCCGGAATTTTAGACCAGAAAGTTGCATCAGGAATTAGTGAAAACCAGGAAGCGAACAAATATCCTTCATT
>DAOPZV010000145.1:1870-10171 GCA_035353575.1 Prolixibacteraceae bacterium
TTCATCAATCTTCATTCGTCTCTTCCCGGAAAGCTGTAAGTCTGTAATTGAAAGCCATCCGTCGGGACAGGCAATCTTCAGAAATTTCTTTCCATCTGTATAAATGCTCCCCGGCGCAGCGGGCAGATTGTTGTCCTTTTCAGCTGCAAATATCTTAACTGTCAAAGTCTCGCTTTTCAATTTGTGCGACAATTCGGTCCAGGCAGTTGGGTATGGCGACAATCCACGAATGAGATTTCTCACCGACTCCATATCTCTTGTCCAGTCAATCCGACAATCTTCCTTGAATATTTTCGGAGCGTGTTTCACATCCTCCGGGTTCTGAATTAACTGCTCCTGATCAATTGCCAGAATATTTCCCAGAGCCAATTCATCAACCGTTTTTAACACCAGTTTTGCCCCGATTTTCATCAAGCGATCGTGCACCGAGCCAACATTGTCGTCGTCGGCAATTTCAGTCTTCTCCTGAAACATTATTTTTCCTGTATCAATCTCGTGCGACAACAAGAACGTTGTAACGCCGGTTTCCTTTTCTCCGTTTATGATCGCCCAATTAAGCGGCGCCGCGCCCCGGTATTTAGGTAACAACGATCCATGTAAATTGAAAGTTCCCATTGGCGGCATACTCCACACTACTTCGGGCAACATTCTGAATGCAACAACTACCTGCAAGTCGGCTTTCAAGCTTTCAAGTTCAGCAATAAACTCCGGATTTTTTAATTTTTCGGGCTGTAAAATACTCAACCCATTAGCGACAGCATACTTTTTTACAGCCGATTCGCTTAGCTGCTGACCACGCCCGGCCGGCTTGTCGGGAGCAGTAATAACACCAACGACATTATAGCCATTTTCGACCAACGCTTTCAAACTCTCAACTGCAAAATCGGGAGTTCCCATAAAAACTATACGAACTTCTTTTGGATGCATTGCTTTTTTTCACAAAGATAGTGCATACGCCTTACCTTCAGAAAGAGTTTTTCTATTTTCAGAATAAAAACTCCACAAAATTAAGCTAACTGAAAATGAACCGATTAATCTAAGCTTAACAAAAGAGACAAATTAAATAATTCTGAATATCAACAAGTTGCATGATTTCAAAGTTAAGTTATCATCAAAATAACGCTAAATTATTTGCACACAACATGTTATGAGAATAACCATTGATTATTTAACTTATTTTTGTGCGTCGATATTGACTTTGAACTTTAATTTTCAAATTATGAGCCTGAAAAAACAATTTCTTAAATCGAAGCCGGTTTGTAAAGTTTCTTTCCGGTTGGATGCTGCCGAGGCTGTCGGAGCTAAAAAAGTTCAGTTGTTGGGCGATTTCAACAACTGGGACGAGTCTGTTGAACCTATGACTGCATTAAAATCAAACGATTTTACCGCAACCGTTGAACTGGAAGCCGGTAAAGAATATCAGTTCCGTTATTTAATTGATGGCGCTGAATGGAAGAATGAAGCTCAGGCTGATGCCTTCGTAGCTAATAGCTTTGGCGGACAAAACAGTGTAGTTTCAACCATTGCATAATTACTATTGCTCGCGCAATTGTAGAAAAAGCCGGAGGTCAGATATAACTGATTCCGGCTTTTTTATTTGGTTCGCCTCTGTTTACTTTTTGTATTTCGCCTCAACCTCGTCTCGTAGCTTCGTATTGCCTTTCATTGCTTTCGGCGAATACGGACAATGCTTACACCCGTTTGAACAACAATATCCGCGCTTAACGAGGTAAAACTCGGTCATGATCCGATATCCGTCGGGACTCATGTAATAATCTACACCTTCTTCCAGTTTTGGACCAAAGCCTGAATCGAAAAGATTATCAAACATCCCCATATCCTAATATTTAAACTTTTTCAGGAAATGCCCCATCCTATCGCGCTTTGTTTTTAGGTATGCCTGGTTGTATTCATTTGGTTCAATCTCGATATTAACGGTTGAGACAACCTCCAGATCAAAACCTTCCAAACCAACCCGCTTTATAGGATTGTTGGTCATCAGCCGCATTTTTGTTACCCCAAGATTTCTCAGGATTTGTGCGCCAACGCCATAATCGCGTTCGTCAGCGTCAAAACCAAGATGCAAATTAGCATCAATGGTATCCATTCCTTCGTCCTGCAATTTATAGGCGGCAATCTTATTCATCAGACCAATTCCCCGCCCTTCCTGTTGCATATAAACCAATACACCTTTACCTTCCTTTTCAATCGTTTCAAGGGCATAATCGAGCTGTTCGCCGCATTCGCACCGCATTGATCCAAAGATATCGCCAGTCATACAAGAAGAATGTACCCTGACCAAAATAGGCTCATCTTGTTTCCACTCTCCTTTCACCAATGCAATGTGTTCGTTCCCATTAGATAACTGACGGAATGGAATTATCCTGAAGTTTCCATGTTTTGTCGGCAAAAAAACTTCTTCTCCTCGCTCAATCAGGCTTTCGCTTTGAATACGGTAATTAATCAGATCTTTTATCGACACTATTTTTAGATTGAACCGCTCGGCTATTTTGACCAATTCGGGAAGACGCGACATTGTACCATCTTCATTCATTATTTCGATCAAAACTCCGGCAGGTGTCAAACCAGCCATTCGGGCAAGATCGACTGCTGCTTCGGTATGACCGGCACGGCGAAGAACTCCCCTGGTTCTGGCTCTTAACGGAAAGATGTGTCCCGGGCGGCCAAGTTCATCTGGTTTTATATTGGGGTTTGCAAGTGCATTGAGTGTTTTTGCTCTGTCGCTGGTTGAAATACCGGTTGTACAACCATATCCCAGCAAATCAACAGAAACGGTAAAAGGAGTTTCGTGCGACGAGGTATTCTTGCCAACCATCATATCCAGCTCAAGTTCCTGGCAACGTTCTTCGGTTAACGGAGCGCAAAGCAAACCCCGTCCATACAAAGTCATAAAATTCACCATTTCTGGCGTAACTTTCTCTGCTGCTGCAATAAAGTCGCCTTCATTTTCGCGATCTTCATCGTCAACTACAATAATAATCTCACCATTCCGAATGGATTCAATGGCTTCTGGAATAGTATTTAATTTTATATCACTCATCGCAAAATCGTTTTTTCGAATAACGCCGCAAAACTAACTAAAATAATTGAGCTGAAGTGGATAAAATGCGTTTATGCTCTTCTCGACTTCTCCCAGTTAACTGATTGTTTACCTTTTATGAACCGGAGCATTCCTTTTATCGAAGCATAGTTCATAGCGACAAAATAAAAGGGCACAAACAAGACTTTAAACCGGATTTTCCTTTTTTCGAGAAGCCATCCTACAAAGGCCAGAACATACATCATTATTTGAAGCAACAAAAACACAAGATAAAAATCAAATGGTTGATTTTCTGAATTAAAGACAACAAGAAAGTTAACAAATAGCAGGCCGAATAGAGCAATTGGCGCAATCGTCCACCGCAGAACCTTGTGCGAAATGTACTGAAACGAAAGCCAGCCAAACCTGAACGGATTCAGCAACTCTCTTAAACGTCCGATGGTTTGAAGTCCGCCAGCGGCAATACGGATCTTCCTTTTTAGTTCTTCTGAAACGTTAACCGAAGCCGTTTCAACAGCATAAGCATCTGGTGTATATGCAATGCGGTATCCTTTCTCCGCAATCCGTAACGAAATTATAAAGTCATCTAAAATGGTATCACTTTCTACTTCTGTGAAAAGCGCAGAACGAATGGCAAACAACTCACCCACTGCCCCAACGGCTGAATTGAGCCTGGCATCCATTAATTTTATCCACGACTCAAACTTCCAGTATATGTTCTCTCCTGAACCGGCAGCTCCATCGGCTTTCAGATCAACGATACGCTTTTCGCCGGCTACACAACCAACAGAAGAGTCGTTAAACGCTTCGACAATCACCCGAATTGCCTGATTAGACAAAATCGTATTGCTGTCGGAAAAAATAACAATCGGCGCATCAACAAACGTCATTCCCCGATTCATCGCATGTATTTTTCCGCGCCTTTCAGGAAGATGGTGGATTTCCATCTGAGGGTATTTCTTCAGCATTTCCGGAGTTCCATCGTCCGAACCGTCGGTTATCCACAAAAATTGCAGTTTGTCTTTAGGGTAATCCAGTTCCAACAGATTGGCAACTTTGGCATCAACATAATTGCTTTCGTTGTATGCAGCCATAAACATGCAAACCTTAGGCAGCTCTGCTGTTTTGGAGTTTTCCTGTTTACTTTCGCGAGAAAAGAGTCTCTTGAATGACAATAAAACAACAAGCAAAATGGCATATCCTGCGAAAGTATAAAACACGATCAAAAGCAATATCCAAAATGCTATTTCCAAAGTGATCAATGTTGTTTGTAGAATTCAATAAGCGCCTCCGCCTGAGATAAGTTGTCAAATTTTTCCTGAATAAACCCAATTGCATTCTTTCCGATGTTTCCGGCAAGCTCCCGGTCGTTTACCAGTTTTACTACGGCATCGACAAACTGTTCGGCGTCATTTGCTATCAATATGTTTTCAGAATTAGTTGTTGGAATACCTTCGGTGCCGATATCGGTGGTTACAATAGGCTTGCCCAGCGACATGCCTTCGATAATCTTGATTCGCATACCGCTACCCGAGAACAACGGCACAACCATAATGGCTTTCGAATTTATAAAATCGTAGGCATCGTTAATTTCGCCAAGGTATTCAACTCCGGCCCGCTTTATCCGCCTTTCAAACCAATCCGGTGCATTTCGCCCTGCAAGATAAAATTTCACATTAGGACATTTCTCACGAATTTTAGTCCAGCAATTGTCAAAAAACCAAATTAAACCTTCCTGGTTGGGAGCCCAATCGAGCGCACCAATATGGAATAATGACGGGAATTCGAGCTTCTTTGCAGTTGGCACAAGCGAAGCAAAATCGATACCGGTTTGCGAGGTATGTTTCGGCTTCGAGTTTCCTAATTTATCCAGAATTTGTCCATCGCGATCGGTAATTGGCACCAACAAATCGTACGAATTAAGGTAGCTCTCTTCAAACCGCTTGATACGTTTAGACAGATTTTTCAGGTATTTTGCACGAAGCCCTTCCGAAAGAATTGCAGTCCGCTCCCAAATCTCGTACTCAATATTGTGGGCCCGATAGGCAATCCGGGCCTGTGAATATTTTCGGATTACAGGAATATACGGACAAAGATAAAGTCCTTCCAATTGAACAACATCAAAAGTTTTTTCGTTCAGAAGCTTTGCTAATTCCTGGGTAAAGTCATCGGAAATAAATCGTTGCGCATTGTATGGCAATCTCGAAAACATCAGGTTAAAAGCTGCTTCTATCCAGTTAATGTATGCCGGAACCTCAACGAATCTGAAATCCGCAATACTTCGCAGCCCAACAGGCATATCTTTTAGGCGAACGTGATGCTTTGAAGTATTCATGCTCAAAACGGTCACTTCATGCCCAAGCATCGAAAAGCCCTTTGTCATGTTTAAACATGCAATGGCACCACCATCTTTAGGTGGCCAGGGCACCTTATTCATCAATTGGAGTATTCGCATTGGCTTTTATCCCTTTTTGTTCTTTCTGAAAAATGTAAATCCGGTTATCTTTTTGAACAATGCCTGATAACTTTCAATATTCATCACACCCGAGTCGGTTGCTGCCTTATATGTAAGCCATATTCCCACCGGAAGGAAAATAAACGAAGCAAGCCACATCCCACTAGTCATAGACCACGCATCTTCCCTTGCGAACTTTTCTCCGGTAATCATTATAATATAATACAGAATAAACAACAAAATCGATACAACAACAGGCATACCCAGCCCTCCTTTCCGAATGATTGCTCCGAGCGGTGCTCCAATGAAAAAGAAAATGAGGCAGGCAAACGACAGTGTGAATTTTCGGTGCCACTCCATAGCATAACTGTTAATCCCTTTTTTCCTGGAATACATCTCGTCGAGCCGTTCACTAATTGCCTGCGAATTTTGCCTTACATTACCGATAACCCGCTGATAAAGTGCTTGCTTTTCAGCAACACTTAACGACGCAAAAGTCTTATCAAAATCAACGTCGTGAGTCGGTTTAAGATTTGGATTCTTTCGAAGCGAATCAACCGGATTCGACAACCATGTTATTTGTTTATTTATACCATCAGTGTAGTTAAACATGGCCATGTATCGCCATATCCTGACTTTATAATCATAAAAAGTTGAATCTCCCATTTTAGAAAGTTGCGAGATATTCATCATTTTCGAAACTCCTGAATACCTTTTCTCGTCAATCCGGTTAAACTCAAAATCTTTCATACTGATGTTTAGCACCTCCTTTTGGAAGGATTGACGCTCAAACGGAAAACGTTTGTTGGCATTCGATCCGCGATCTTGCCCCTCGGTATAACTTTGCCCATTAAATAAGGTTACAGTCATGAACTTCTTATCCTGTGTCATCTCCATTTTGCCTGAATCGGCAATCGATACGTTAACATTTCCCCTGTCTTCCGAGTGATCATAAATCATCACATCGTACAACATGTTGTTGTTTTTTCCTTTCCGTTCAACTTTGATGCTGTAATTACCGAGATCGTTGCTAAATACTCCTTCCTTTACAACCATTTCTGGCTTTTGCTGCCTCACACTAAACATGAGCGAGTAGAACTTCAGGTTAGTTTTGGGAAGAATATTGTTCGAGAAATAAAACGCAAGCAATGTCATTCCAACTGCCAAGACCAATAACGGACGCATAATCCGGAAAAGTGATATTCCTGAAGCTTTCATCGCGACCAGCTCATAATTCTCGCCAAGGTTTCCGAAGGTCATAATCGACGCGAGCAACATTGCCAATGGAAACGCCAGTGGCAAAAGGCCAAACGCTGCATACGACAGCAATTCAACAACAATAGTCCAGTCCAGCCCCTTCCCAACGAACTCGTCGATGTATTTCCATACAAACTGCATCAGAAGTACAAAGACGCAAATAAAAAAGGTCATAAAAAATGGCCCCAGGAAACTCTTAATTACAAACTTGTGAAGTCGTTTCATGCTTTATGCTCGCCTGACAATTTATAAGCGACTACAAAACTAAGGTATTTTGAAGAATTAAAAAGATTTCAAACCTTCTTCAAAATTATTTTAACGTAAGTTCTTTCTAAAAAATATGTGAAGAAATATAGTTAACCGGATATTTTCAATCTTGAAGAAGCAAGAGACATTAGTCCAAACTAACTGAACGGGAACTTTTAAAAAGGAAAATCCAGCGCTGCTCCAACAATCTATTGTATTCAGGAGCCAACCAAATGTTTAAGTTTTGAGATCTGTGTATCCCAAAGGTGTTTGGTGTCTTTTTCCTCATCCTCATCTGTAAAGTCAATAATCGTAAGCGACACATCATTGGTGAGATCATCCTGATTGATGAAAAATTCAAAAAAATAGTTATCTTTAGCCATGTTGTCGTCAAGCCACTGATAGCGAACCAACCGATTTTCGCGATGAATCACTTTTTCTGCACTCTGACCTGTTTTGCCCCAAATGAAAGTAAACAGATTTCCTCTGACCCTAACGTCATCAGCAAACCATTCAGTTAATCCGGCAGCGGTACTAAGCCTGTCAAAAAGCACTCTGGGAGAACAATTGATAAGGTATTCCAATCGAATTTGTTTTTTCACAGTCACAGGTTGTTTGATTTAGCGCAATATATGGATTTATACAGAAAAAACAAGGATGCGAAACACACAATATTATTTTTCCAACTTTTTTTTGAAGGGTACACCAACGAACAAATAAAGTTCTATATTTGCAACCGCAAAAAACAATAGCCAGCGTGCTTTTGTTTGTTCTAATTAAACGATGGCGAGGTAGCTCAGCTGGTTAGAGCGCATGATTCATAATCATGAGGTCGCCGGATCATGCCCGGCTCTCGCTACAGTGAAAATGAAGCAGTTAAGATTATTCTTAGCTGCTTTTTTCATTTGATACACACCAAATACATACAAATTTGGGATCAATTCAATATTGGGGTGGACGTCAAATTTTAGGATCAATTGACAATTCAGGTGGATAAAAATAATTAGGCATAGATTTTAGCTACTCTGAAAAGGAAAAAAGAGATATCGCGAACTCCTCTCAGGCATGTTCGAAAGGCTTTTAGTTTAGCGTTGAACGATTCGGCAGAAGCATTGGTTGACCGGTTATCAAAGAAGTTCAGTATTGGGCAATAATCAGTGTAGATTACAAGGCACTGAATCGCTGGTTTCAACATTTCATATAGCTTCTTTACCGTTTCGTTCGTAATCGTCCCTGCCTTCAACCAAAATTATCTTTTTTCAATACTCTGAAGTCTCGCTCA
>DAOPZV010000146.1:0-6549 GCA_035353575.1 Prolixibacteraceae bacterium
GATGGCGTTTGGACTGATGGCGGAATGTACTACGACCAAACCGGGAATGAATGGAAAAAGTTTAACACCAGCGACAGCGCCGGGGTAGTTTTTCTGCGCCTGCTCGATATTCCGGTTGGAATCATCACCGGAGAAAACACACAAATCGTTCAGCGACGAGCCAACAAACTGAAGATTAGCCATCTGTACATGGGGGTTATGAATAAGCTGGAAGTTGCCGAAAAGTTATGTGCTGAAATGAATATCTCGCTTCAGGAAGTTGCTTATGTTGGCGACGACCTTAACGATGCCCACCTGCTAAAAGCGGTTGGTTACAGCGCCGTTCCGGCCAATGCTCCAGTTTATATGAACCAATTTGCACAACGAAGATTATTAACCCGCGGAGGCGATGGGGCCTTCCGCGAGTTTGTTGAAACTTTGCTTCAGAAAGAAAATCTTCTGGATACGGCTGTCGAAAAATACCTGGCGGCAACAGAAAGGAAATAACTCGTTCTATTTTCCTCCCAGTAACGGCATCAGTAGCAGCGTGATTGAAAGCCCAATCAAAACGGCTGTAGCTCCCCACCCAATTATATTATTGACCGGTTTGTTGACGTATTGCCCCATGATTTTTTTCTTATTCACCAGCAGCATCATACACACCAGAACAACCGGTAACAGAATCCCGTTTATAACTTGCGACCATAGTGAAATAAGGATAAGCGGAGCATTTGGCAGCAAAATTATACCGGCTGACAAGATTAAAATACCGGTATAAAGCACGTAAAATTCAGGTGCCTCGTCCCACTTTTTGTCAATTCCGGCCTCGAAACCGAAAGCTTCGCACACGTAAAAGGCAGTCGCAAGAGGCAGAATAGTTGCCGAAAAAATAGATGCTATAAACAACCCGAAAGCAAATACCTGCGATGCCAGTTCGCCAGCCAAAGGCTTCAGTGCCATAGCTGCATCTTTGGCTTCGTTAATCTGAATTCCATTTTTGTGAAGTGTTGAAGCACAAGCCACAATTATAAAAAACGCGACTACAACGGTTGCAATACAACCTACCACAATATCAATCAGCGAATATTTGTATTGCTTCATGTCCAAACCTTTCTCAATAACCGAAGTCTGCATATAAAACTGCATCCATGGAGCAATTGTGGTTCCGATGATACCAATAATCATGGCTAAGCTTTGAGAATTCACCTCCATCTGCGGATGAACAATCGCGTGGCCAATCTCTCCCCAATGCGGTTTTCCCATCAGGGCCGAAACAACATACATCAACAGCGATACGCTGAAAACCAGGAAGATTCTTTCTGCAATTTTATAGGTTCCCTTCACCACCAAAATCCAGATTAAAATGCCCATAATCGGAACCGACAAATATTTGCTTACCCCAAACACTTCCATACTTCCGGCAACTCCGGCAAACTCGGTGGTAGTATTTCCAATGTCGGCAACCAGCAGGCCAATAAAGATGAAGAATGTGACTTTCACCCCGGCATTTTCGCGAATCAAGTCAGCTAAACCTTTCCCGGTAACAATACCCATTCGGGCATTCATTTCCTGAATAACAAGGAGAACTACAAAGGATGGAATCAGCGTCCAAAGAAGGTTGTAGCCATAAACTGCTCCGGCAACTGAGTAAGTTGTAATTCCGCCGGCATCGTTGTCAACACTGCCAGTAATAATTCCCGGCCCAAGAATTGCGAGGAAAAGCGCAAGTCTCCTGAAAAACGATTTTCTATTTTTAAACATCAGCCCCACCTCCTCTTATTTATTCATTCTTCGCTTATCCATCAAATCGTCCACAACATCGTCGATAACCACCATTCCCTGAAGAATTTCCTCGCGATCTACAACCGGAATAGCCAGCATATTGTATTTGGAAACGAGTTCTGCAATTTCGTCTATTTCCTGATCGTCGTACAAGCGAACAGGCGATGGCCTCATTATCTCACTTATGTGCGTTTCAGGACTTGAAATTACCAGATCTCTAAGAGAAAAAGTGGCAATCAATTTGTCCTTATCGCTGGTAACAAACAGGTTGTAAAGCGACTCTGTCTCGGGCTTCTGTGTTCTGAAAGTTGTCAGCACTTCTTCAACCGTCATTTCTTTATTGAACGACATCAGTTCGGTTGACATGATACTTCCCACTGCATGATCGGGATAATCGAGCAATTCGCGAACTTCCTGCGAAGTGTCTTTTTCCATCTCATTCAGTAAAAGTTCAACTTTCTCGTCGCCCAATGCATCGAAAATGTCGGCAACCTCATCGGCAGGCATTTTGTCGAGTACATCGGCTGCTTTCTCAATAGGCAAGCTTTTAATGATATGGACCTGAGTTTCAACTTCCAATTCTTCCAAAACGTCGGCTGCCTGTTCTTCGTCCAGCGCAGAGAATACATTTGCACTAGCCTTTCTCCCAAGATCTTCAATGATGTCGGCCAAATCGGACGGATGGAGCGTTTGAAGCTTTTTATAGGTTTTCGAGAGCTTTATGTTCAGGTTCGAAAAGTCAATCGCCTCTAAATCTTCCCATAAAATAAATTTGGAAGGAACACTCGACCCAACAATAGATAAACCGAACTTGATTGGCTTTGCAATGCCAATCCGGCGCAGCAGCCCTTCAATGCCGATATCAACAGCCACTGCAAACGATCCATTTGCAAGCGAGACCAAACGAACATCGTTTACCCGAACCAGTTTTCTACCGTTCAAATCGATAATCTGCTTATCGAGCACCGACTCCATTAGCGACAAATCGTTGCTGATATTCACTTCAGGAAGAGTTACAAGCTGTTCGGCAATGACCTTTATTTTGCCATTGATTTTTTCGACGCGAAAATGCTGAAACGAGTAATAATTGATACTCTTACCGCGCTTTATTTTAATTCCAGTCACTGCGGGATGCCCCGAAGTGAAGTTTGATGAGTCGGATTCGACCAATAAATCTTTAACGATTCCAAGATATTTACCTTCAGAATCATAAGTTTTAGCCCCAACGATGCGGCTTAAATAAAATGTGGTGATAGTGGTCATTATGCACCTCCTTTTTTATGACATAACAGAGGTGCCCGAAAAACAGAAAGCGCCTTGCTATATCAGGTTAATAAATTGTATATGCTCAGGGCCTTCGTCCATGTTAATTGTTGTATTGATTTGCGCCGCAAAAGTAAAAAAAAAACAACGCAATGAACCTGATTGTAAACAATATTGAAGGATAAATTAAAATTCACTCTTTTCGTTTGAGATAACAAACGGAAAGACTTCCTGTATAAAGCTGAGAAAAAGACAATATATACTGAATACTAGATAGATAACATTGGAATTGAGAAACAGAACTTACTTCCTTTATCTTTCTCACTTTCCACCCAAATTTTGCCATTATGAATATCGATGAACTCTCTGCAAAGAAGAAGCCCTAACCCAGTTCCCTTTTCGCGTTGGGTGCCGAACGTCGAATATATCTTGTCCTTTCTGAACAATTTACCTATATCGTCAGTCTCTATTCCAACTCCATAGTCGCAAACCGAAACAACCACCTGGTCATCTTCTTTTTTTGCAGAGATTTCAATTAATCCACCAGGGAATGAGAATTTTATTGCATTGGAGATCAGGTTTCGCATAATTGTACTAACCATTGCTTTATCAGCAAAAACAAATAGACTTGCAGGCATTTGCAAAACGATAGAAATTGATTTTTGCATGGCCGAGCTGCTCAACAGTTCGGCCACCAAATCAATTTGTGTCACCAGATCAACGTTTTCTGGATTAAACGATAACCGCCCAACCTGAGCCCTTGACCATTCGAGCAAATTCTGAAGCAAATCGAGCGCTTGCTCCGACGAATCCTGAATAATCTGTGCATAACGTTCTATCTCAGCATAATCTCTTTCCTGAATGAGATTAACTATCAGGTTACTAAAACCTAAAATGCTGTTAAACGGATTGCGAAGGTCGTGGGCAATAATTGAAAATAACCTGTCTTTCGTTGCATTGAGCTCGCTTAAACGAATCTCGTTCTCTTTCAAAGTACGTTCCGCTTCTTTTCTTTTTGTTACATCCAGAAAACTCCATACACGCCCAAATATCTCACCATCCATTATCTGTGCATGAGAATAATACTCAAAAATACGACCGTCTTTCAACTCAATAACATCAATTGAACCCGGACCGTCGCCTGCCAGCAAGTCTTCAAGCCGATCCTGAAATTTCTGCGGCTCACGCAATTTTTCGAGGATATGTGCAATTATGACCTCGTAATTTTCTGTTTCCATCACACTTTCCGGGATTTGCCAGAGTTCAGTAAATCGCTTGTTGTGTGTGCTGACCAGCTTCGAATTTCGGATCACAACTATTCCATTTTCTGTAGCCTCGAGTGTTGCACTCAGCAACGAGTTGATTCGCTTTATTTCCCGCTCAATTTGCTTCCGTTCCGTATCGTCTATTGAAAAACCGGCGAGCAGTTTCTTTTTTTCAGCCGGAATTGGAAATTTTATGGTTGTATAGTTTCTACCATTCAGGTCTTCGTCCAATACCAATATTTTTCCTGCTGTAATTGTCTCCCAATCATCAGCAGTCATCTTCCGGGCGAATTCTTCAGGGAACAATTCAAACATATTTTTTCCTTCCATTTGCGAGCCCGGAATACCTATCATATCCTTGAAATTTTCGCTTGCCCTAACAACGGTACTTTGAGTTGGCGTTACCTCTTTTATAAACGTATAAACGGGTGTATATTTCATAAACAGAGTTAACAACTCTTTGCTCTCGCGAAGGGCTTCTTCCAGTTTTTTTCGTTCATGAATATTCTGGAATGCTCCGTTAACTTTACAAACTTTCCCCTTTTTATCATACACAGGTTCTCCAATCGTCCTGACCCAAATACGCTTGCCTTTTGCTGTAATTATTTCCAGTTCTTCGTCGTAAGGCACGCCTTTTTCAATACAAAGTGCAACAATTTCTTCAATTTTAGCTTTCCATTCTGAAGCATAAAAACTAATTCCTTCATCTAATGTAGGTGAATAACCTTCAGGAAGATCGTGAATTGCGGCGACCTCATCAGACCATGTAACCACTTTTTTTGCAATATCGATGCTCCACCCTCCAAATTTGGCAGCTTTACCAGCCATCCGCAAAAGCGAATAATTTGATTTAAGCTGATTAACTGCCCTATCTCGCTGCTCTATTGTTTTGGCTAGTTTTAAATTGATATAACTCAAGTTCGAAATCAGAGTTGATAACCGCGAATAAAAGCTCATCACAGCATCAATGGTTTCATGCGTCAGTCGCGGCACTTTATTCAGCGCAGCAATGTATTCTTGTTCGTCAAAACTATATCGCTTGGCTTGTTCCCTGAAATAGTTGTAATCAGGAGTTTCTCCCTCGTAAAAAAACTGCCCGATGAAAATATTGCCCAAATGCTTTCCTCCAACAAATATGGGAGTAGAGATATCCCACATGTTGTTTTTACATTTATACGCTTTAAATCGGGAACTGCTCTTTGTATCTGGCATTGAAAGAATTGTATCGCTTTCCTTACAGTTTTTACAGGTTTCATGATTTACCCGGTGAAAACGAGTACAGATATCCTGCCATCCGTTGGCAACAAGAACGTTTCCGTCCATATCAACGATGCCGATGCACAGGCCGGAGACACGGTAAAAATCTTCCATTATTTTCTGAACTTCTTCAGAATTAATCACATCAGCCAATTCAAGATTTTCGATATTTAGTTCGGGAGAGAGAATAAATTCAAGTTTCTGGCTGATTTTTTTTTCACGCTCTTTCAACCTTTCTTCCGCAGCTTTTCGTTCTGTTGTATCCCGCAAAATATGAATAGCTCCAACGATATTGTTATTCGAGTCAAACATCGGATCGGCCGTAACATCGTAGCAGCGATCGCCCAACCAAAGTTCGGCCGTCTCTCTTTGACCGGTTTTCTGCATCTTCTTCACCGGGCACTCGTGTCTCGGTGCGTCGGTCTGATGAAAAATTTCATAGCAGTGTTTGCCAACCAGATCACAATCCGGAAGTCCGGTGAATTTTTGCATTGCTTTGTTGAAGCGAATAAACCGGAAATCGCTGTCGAGAATGCTGACGGCATCTTCGATTGCGTTAAATGTAACAGACCAGAAATCGGGATTAAATTGATTAGTTTTTGATAGCCGGCTTTTTTTAAAATCTGATTTAGCTCCAGGTGGAGAGAATGGAATTGTGCCGGATTCATGCTCCTTTTCAAGAATTCTTCTCTTCATCAGCCACAATTTTCATCTAATATAACTAATTAAATCACAATATTTTCAGTTTTTGCTGAAAATTTGCAATAGTAGCAACGAATGATAATCCCTGAACAATAACTATTGAAAGCACTAGTTAGCAGTACATTCTGGATGCCAACTTTAATCACAAGAGTATAAATTTCTGTTTGTCGTGTTATAATCCGCGAAATGAATAACTATTTATACATTTCCGGTTTGTGAAGGATTTCCCAAAGGTATTTCATCATTTCCGGGGTATGGTAAAGTAAAACTTACTGCCAAGTCCAAATTCACTCTCAACCCA
>DAOPZV010000146.1:6649-10093 GCA_035353575.1 Prolixibacteraceae bacterium
ACATTCCGGGGCAATTCAGTCTTTATATCAATTGATTTCTGTGATAAATTGTTTCCCAGCAACTTGATTGTTTCGCCAATTATCGACACCAACTCGATGTACTCTGGTGAAAATTCCATTTTGCCGGTTTGAGATCGCGACCACTCCAATAAATTCTTCAATAAGTCATAAGCTAATTGTGATGATGTCCGAATTAATGAAGCGTATTCTTCAAGTCCTTCGTAATTTTTCTCTTTAACCTGATCTTCCAATAGGCTACTTAAGCCTAGGATGCTATTGAACGGGCTTTTCAAGTCGTGAGCAATAATTGAGAAGAACTTATCTTTCGTGGCATTTAGTTCGACCAGGCTGGCCTTGCTCTCAAGCAAAGCAGTTTCGGCTTTTTTACTATCGGTTATGTCAACGCCCACGCCGGCAATGCCTTCAATTTTACCTTTCGAATCGCGCAAAATGGTGTTACTCCAATGAATCAGCCGATGTTCGCCCGCACGGGTTAAAATCTCATTTTCGTAACGAAGCGGAACTTCCCCGCCATCAACTCCATTAAATAAATCTTTGCGAACAGGCGCTTCGGGCGAAATAAATACATCGAACCAGTTTTTCCCAATAATCTCTTTCCTCTTCCAACCAGTTAGACGAAGCAAATATTTGTTGGCAAAAGTGATATTTCCGCGAACATCGAGCATCGCGCTAACCATATTTACATGCTCCATCATATCGCGGAAGCGCCTTTCGCTCTCGCGCAGTGCGAGCTCGCTCTTTCGCTGGACAGTTATATCGGTAAATATTGTGGCAAAGTGTCTGCGTTTATGAGAAAAAACCGAAATCTGAAAATACTGGTCGAACGGCTCAAAATAGGTCTGAAACATTTGGTGCTCTCCGGTTTCTGCAACTCTGGCATAAACATCAAGATAAGGAGCCGTTTCAACCCCATATAAATCTGTTGCCAGGGCACCAATTGCTTCCTCCGCTTTTTTGCCAATCATTTTTTCAAACGAAGAATTTACATTTATGATTTTATAATTTATTGCCTTATTATCAGCATTATAAAGTACTTCGTGCAGGGCGAACCCTTCATTCATCTCGCTAAAGAGCGATCTATATTTGTTTTCACTCTCTTTTAGCGCTTCCTCACTCTTTTTTTGCTCGGTAATATCCTGAATAACACCAAACACAATATTGCTTTCCCTATCGAAAGTCGCCTGAGAATGAATCTCCTTAATCTGCCCGTTATTGTTCGCCTTAATTTTAAAATCTATGTTGTAAGGAATATTGTTTTTAATCAGTTGCTCCATTGCGATGTCAAGTGAGTCTCTGTATTCAGGCGTGGGAATACTTTTTATAAAAGAATAATCGAACTGCTCTTTATCAATTCCATACACAGCCTGTGCACCTTCCGAAGCAATTATTTTTCCACTACAAACATGAAATTCCCAATTCCCGGTTAGCGAAGCTAGTTCTGCTCTTTTTAATCTTGCTGAAGTAATATTGATGGCTTCCTCTGAGTCTTTTCGGTTTGAAATATCAACAATTGTCCCTTCAATGTATAAAAATTTGCCGTTTTCATCGGTTATGGTTTGTGAGTTCATCGAAACCCAAAAAGTACGGCCATTTTTCTTAACAAACTTCAGCTCAAAGTTTTCTATAAATCCTTGTTCTTCCAACTGCTTTACTATTAATGCCCTATCATCCTTGTTAACATACAGTTGGTCGGCTATACTGTCAACCGATTTAATCATTTCTTCCGGAGAATCATATCCGAATAATCGGGCAAAAGCAGGATTAACCATCAGTAATTTACCCTCTTTGGATGCCTGGAAAATTCCTTCTATTGAATTGTTGAATATTTTACGATATTGTTCTTCGCTCCTCTTTAGATTTTCCTCAAGCTCTTGCTTTTCCTGAAGAGAGTCAATAAGGCTATTAAATGAGTCGGAAAAATCGCCCAGAAAATCAACATGCTGGCTATAGTCTCCACTGGCAACCTGTTTCGTTTGCCAAACCAGGTGACTTAAATTAGCCTGCAAATCTTTGAATGGATCAAGAAGCCGGTTATTTTTCGGGGCCCGAATATTCAGGTCGCCAGAAGAAAGCCTCATGATAAAATTTTTTGCTTCAATATGCTTTTCGACTAGCTTGAATATTTCTCGCTTTAGTTCAGAAAAGACGTCATCACCGGAGTTTTCTTCAGAAAAAGAAAGGCATTCCTTTTCAACTTCCTCAATGTTTCCATTGGTCAACGCCGAGACTAGCTTTGATAAGCTCGCTATTTGTGGTTTATCTGACATATTTTCCTAGCTTAGTTTCGCTTCAAAACGGCATACTCTATCGCCTTTTGACCAGCAATCAACTTCCTCAACAGCAAACTCCTTGCCTGTATATGCCTCAAGAATTCCGGCAATGAAGCCTTCGTCGTAGTCGCACACTGTTTCGTCGGTTACTGGCAACCCTGAACAGTCAAGGTCTTCAGTAACAACCAGTGTTAATTCAAATTTTTCCAAATCGGTTTTTTCCAAACGAAGAACTCCTATTCTAAACTCCTTTAGCTGACTTTGTAACTGCGCAAAAAACTCCGGAAACCCTAGTGAAGTATCGAGCACGTTTTTACAAAATTCACTTCCTGCCAAATAACCTGCATGATGGAACAATTCTGCCGCCTTTTCTCCCCCAAGTTCACGGTTTAAAACGCTTCTTAAGGAGTATTGCATTAATCGGTAAACGGTAACGTTTGTTAAACAACCAAGATTAGGGCGCCCAACTTTAGTATCACCAATATCGGCCCAGTTAAATGTGTAATCGTCACTCTTCATAATCTGAAACTCTTTTGATTTTTGGCCCCGTACTGACTCTTACCATTTTGCTCGAAGATACAAACAAAAACGCGGCAAAACAATGCCTGAGAATAAGGCAGTAAAACCAAAGGCAATTTATTCTATTAATAACTGACAATAAAGGGCGAAGCGTTTGCTCTCCAAAAAATACCAGAAGTCAAAATTAGTATAGTCTATAAAATTTATTACTACATTTGTTAGCATCAAAAATCAATGTTTAAATGTCGAATGGATTGTCATTTTTACATAACAACCCTTGTAAAAACCTACCGGCGATTGTTTAATTGCCTCATGTTTTATAATTAGCTCCTTTCGGGATTGTGCCTTTGTGTGCAAATTCCAAATTTTTCCTTTTATCCATTAATCATTTATAATTAATCATTCACCATTGCTTTGCCATGTTTGAAAAAATTACCCAGCATAACGTAGTTCCGTCGCGGGCCGCAGCCTCCGAAGGCAACTTTTACGAAAAGAAAGAAAACGTGATTGGTCCGGGAATGAACGAACGCATCCAGAAACTGCGTAAACTGAGCGTTGAGACCGAGCCATCGTTAACCATAGAGCGTGCGCTACACGAAACCGCTTTTTACAAAGAAAACTACGGAAAAATGTC
>DAOPZV010000147.1:0-9990 GCA_035353575.1 Prolixibacteraceae bacterium
TCTTATTTCAGACAATATCAGAATAAAAACCATACTTTTTTGGCGGGAGGACTTGGAATTAAAGACTATCCGTTAACGAATCGGTTTGTTTCGTCTGTCGATATTCATTTATGGAAACAACCTGATAAGCTGGGGTTTACTGATGATAAAGCTAAATTTGGCGGTGGTATTGAGTGGGTGGGAAAATATTTTTTTAATACGAGGGAAAAGCCTCGCCGAAAAGGAATTTCTTTGGATTTTGGGCTGACTTATAAAACGGCTGGGTTTTTGCCCGAAGAAATTCGAATGCAGAAGCATTTTGGAATGCGGTTGGGTACAAGTATTGCGCTTGATGAATCTGCTAAAAAACGTAACATTCATTAACCCGCACGTTTGAGTAGAACATATCTTTCAATAGTTTCATAGTTTGTAGCAAGTTATTACAGTATGAAAAAAGTACTCTTGTTTTTGCCCGACGGGTTTGAAACCTTCGAAGCCAGTGTTTTTATCGATGTGATTGGCTGGAATTTGGTGGATGGCGATGGTACTACCGAGCTTGTTTCGTGCGGGTTTCATCGCGAGGTAAAAAGCACATTCAAACAGCGAATGGTGGTTGATTACCTGATCGACGAGATTTCGGTTGCCGATTTTGATGCGCTGGCTATTCCCGGCGGATTTATGGAATACGATTTTTACCGCGAAGCCTACGACGAACGGCTGTTGTCGCTCATTCGCGAATTTGATGCACACGGAAAAATCGTTGCCAGCATTTGTGTTGCCGCCTTGGTCTTGGGCAAAAGTGGCATCCTGAAAGGTAAAAAAGCCACCACTTACAACATGAAGCCCAAGCGACAGGAAACATTGGAGTCGTTTGGTGTTGAAGTCGTAAATGAACCAATCGTAGTTTCAGGAAATATTATTACTTCGTGGAATCCGTCAACCGCAGCCAATGTGGCATTGCTGTTACTCGAAAAACTGACTAATAAAGCAAATGCTGATTACATAAGGGAGATTATGGGATTCGCAAAATAAAACAACCGGGAGCAGAACTCCCGGTTGAAACCAACTAAACAGCACAGAGTGACTGTTTTTCCAAATATTTAAGTTAAACCTAAAAAACTTGTCTTTAATGACTGATTACTAATAACCAGTGTTTTGTTTCACATTCGGATTGTTATCGATTTGAGTATTTGGAATCGGAGCAGTGATGCGAAAATCGTTGCAGGCCGGTTTCGGATAAGTTAACGTACCAATGTGCCAGCCTCCCGAGTGATTGATTGTGCCAGAAGCGCCTCTTGTGCGAAGAATGTCATACAGTCCGCCAACACCTTCGCCAACTAATTCCCTTCTTCGTTCTTCCAGAATACGGTTAACGCTAGTTAGCGTACCGGCTGTTAGAACATTTGCCGGGTTTGCGCGGCTAACAATAGCATTGATATATCCCAATGCAGCTGGTGTCGCACCATTCAACCTGTATTCGCATTCTGCGGCAGTAAGATAAAGTTCCGATAAACGCACTACATAAATGTTGTTATATTGCACGTTGGCCGGGGCAGCAACCGTTCCGGTGCCACAATATTTGGTGAGCCATACTTTTTGGTTGACGCCGTTATAGATCGTATAGTGGTTGGCGTCGCCAATGTTGGTGAAACAGAAGCGGACATCATTCGGGTCCTGGTTCAGTAAATCCAAGTAATCTTTAGTCAGGATCATGCCAGCATAACCGGTCCAGTTGCAAATGGTTTGAATACAGTCGGCCCCTACATTTTCAGCGCTACTGTTATAAATTTCGAAGATAGATTCAGAAGAGTATTTAGCGCCCCACATCTTGGCATAATTGGCATTCGAAACCAAAGAGTAAACCGAGCTTGCATTGGTAATTACATCTTTGGCATAAGCTAAAGCATTGGTATAATCGTTCATAAACAGGTAAACCCTTGATAGAATGCCTTCGGCTGCCCATTTGTTGATGAGGCCGCCGGTTGCCGTGGTTGGAAGCCCACCGCTAATTGCTTCCTTTAAGTCGGATATGATTTGGGTATAACATTCGGCCACTGTAGAACGAACCGGCTTGTAGTAAACATCGTTCTTCTCGGTCACAATACAAACACCCGGTGCCGATGAATTAATGGCATAAGCCTGGCCAAACCAATTGGTCAATTGGAAAAGTACCAACGCCCGAATAGCCAGAGCCTGCGAACGGATTTTGGCTACAGTTGCATCCGATTTGTCAAATTTAGAGTCAATAGCGCCAATAATGTTATTGGTTGAGTGAATCACCTGATAGCCCAGGTTCCAGCAGGAAGTTATTTCTTCAGTTTCGGAAGGTGTAGAAGTAAAACTATAGTACTCATAACCACGAGAAGAAGAACTTACATTTTGCATATCCTCGCCTTTTAACTCAGGGTACATCGGGACACGGTCGCCATAAAACCAGTGGCTGGCTAATTGCCTGTAAGCGCCATTTAAGGCTGTTTGCAATCCGTCTTTGGTTGATAAAGCTACATCGGTTGCCACAGCAGTTTTAGGATTGAGATCCAGCCAATCGGATCCGCATGAAGTAAATCCGGCAAGGATTACGACTCCTACTATATAATTGATTATCTTTTTCATGTTCATCAAATTTTAAATGGTTTCTCTTTCATTAGAAAGAAATATTTGCTCCAATGGTGATGTTTTTAGTTAAAGGAGCTGAAGCCCAGGAAAATCCGCCCATTTCTGTTTCCGGGTCATAACTTCCCCATGCAGCTTTTGTCCAAAGATTCGATCCGGATAAATAAAAACGTACCTTGCTCATATTTACTTTTTGGACAATATTACTTGGTAAGGTATAACCGAAAGACAGGTTTCTCAAGCGAATATAGTCGTTGCTATGCAAATAACGTGTAGTATTTGGCGGGCCTACTCTATTGTTGTACGAGAGACGTGGCACATCGGTCACATCGCCTGCCTTTTGCCAACGCTTCATGGTATAAACCGGGAAATTGCGTTTTAGGTTGGTTCCGTCATTTTCGGTAGTTACTGCCATTTGGTCGAAAGAATAACCGCCCCATGACCCGGTGAAGGTGAACATCAAATCGAAGTTTTTGTAGTAAAGAGTATTGGTTAAGTTTGATGTCAGCTTAGGCATTGCTTCTTTGCCAAGGTCAATAGCCTGTGCTTTTGTGTCATCTGTAGTCGTTGTTTTGTCTAAAGAACCGTCAGGTTTTTTGGTGTTTAAATAATACAAAGCTTTCCCGGTTGCAGGGTCAACACCTGCATATTCTTTCAGGAAGAACCCGTAGAATGGGCCACCAACTTTACGGATATACATGGTGGTGCGGTTTGCTGCAATTATAGATGTCACCTGATCGTTGAATTTTTTGATCACGTTCTTGTTGTGTGCAAACGATAGATTAGTTGTCCAGGTAAAATCTTTTGTCTTGACATTGGTGGAATTGAATTCCAGTTCGAATCCTTTATTGCTTATATGTCCAATGTTGGTGGTGTACGAAAGAAAACCACTGCTGTTGCTCAACGGCATACTGTACAACAAGTCTTTGGTTTGGCGGCTATAGTACTCTCCGGTTACCGATACCCGGTCGAATAAGGTGAAATCCAATCCAACATTCATGTTGTAGTTCTTTTCCCATTTTAGGTTATTATTTTGCAACGATGATTCATAGGAGCCCGACATTCCTTGGTAGGCCAGAGTGTAACTATACAAACCTTGCCATGGATAGCTACCGGAAGGAAGGTTGCCGTTTACCCCATACGAAGCACGGATTTTCATGTCGGTAAAGACTTTTTTTAACCCTAACATAAATGGTTCCTGAATTACGCGCCACATACCTGAAACAGACCAGAAGTTTCCCCAATGTTGAGATGAAGAGAACTTGGATGAACCGTCGCGGCGGAAACTGGCGCCCAGGTAATATTTTTTGTCATAGTCGTAGTTCAACCTTGAAACGATAGAAATCAATCGCCATTCCTCTGGTGAAGATGACTTTGATGAGTAGGTTGATGTAACGCCAACATCGGTCAATGCAGTTGTGGCAATATTATATCCAGAGTAATAGATACCATCTTTTTTAAAGTCCTGCGCTTCATAAGCAACCAAAGCATCGAGGTTATGTTTATCCTTAAATGTTTTGATATAACTCAAACTTAATGAATTGAATAACCCGTTCCACTCAGTAAACCCTTTTCCTGCTTGTGCATTTCCATCACCGGCACCTTTTGGTCCTGCATAACTATAGGGGCTGTAGTACACCACATCTTTTTGTGAAGAGAAGTCGTAATTCATGCTTTCTTTTAGTTTCAACCCATCCATTATATCATAAGTCAGCGCTCCGTTTGCCATTACCCTTGTAACGTTTGTTTGGTTTATATCCGTCTTCATGGTTTCCAATACGTTCTCCATCGTTGTTGAGAAAACAAAACTACGGTTGTACGACCCATCAGCTGCATAAGGAACATCGGATGGCGTAATATATCCTGCTGTAAGTAAGTACGGGTTACAACCACCCCGTTCCTCGTTAAGGTTTTGTTTGACTTTTGATAGTGTAATTTTCCCATTGAACGCCAATCTTTTTGATACCTGTCTGTCGTATGCCAGGTTGCCGGCATACCTATCGAAATCACTGTTAATAGCAATACCGTCTTGTTTCAAATATTCAAAAGATGCTAAAAATTTACTTTTATCGTCTCCTCCAGTAATCGAAGTCTCATAATTTTGACTATAAGCATGTTTCCGAAGTAGGTAATCTTTCCAATCAACATAACCAGTTGAAGGCTTGGGTGCATATGTGTCAATATAACTAGCTGCCCAACCATCAGGGTTTGAGTTTCCTTTATCAATAGCTTGATTATATAAGGCTTCGTAAATCAATGTTCTGCGATCCTCGCCACTTAAAACCGGGCGGTTATCCATTGCTAAATTAGAAATACCACTACTAATCGTAAAATCGACCTTTGCCTGACCTGCTTTTCCTCGCTTAGTTGTAATTAAAATTACCCCATTGGCTGCACGAGAACCATATAATGAAGCAGCTGCGGCATCTTTAATGACGGTAATGTTTTCAATGTCATTAGGATTGATCGTGGACATAATGTTTGTCTGCGCCTGGGTCATATAACCAGCGCCGCTACCATTCATTGTGCCAGAATTAACGGGAACTCCATCAATAACGTACAATGGTTCGTTCGTAGCATTATATGAACCCATACCACGGATACGAATATTCGCTACAGCTCCTGGCTGTCCGGATTGTGCAGTGATAAAAACGCCTGCGGTCTGTCCTTGTAATTTTTGTTCCATTGAGATAACAGGAACGTCTTTCAGTTTCTCGGCATTAACAGTATTTGCAGAACCTGTAAATGAAGCCTTTTTGAAGTTACCATAACCTGTAACAACTACTTCGCTTAGCGATTCTGATTCGTCTTGTAGCGAAGCATTAACTTCAACTTTACCGGCGACAGGAATTTCCTGGCTTTTCATCCCAACAAATGAGAAGAGTAGAGTTGAATTGTCGGCAATATTCGCGAACGAATATTTACCATTTACGTCGGTGATAGTACCTTGAGTTGTTCCTTTTACGCGGATTGTAACCCCTGGAAGTGGAGCTCCGGTTGAGTCGGTAACTTTTCCTGAAACAGATTTTTGTTTCTGATCGGTTGTTGAAGTAGATTGCTCAGGACTATTTTTTGTTGAAGTAGAGGCAGTGGTGGCGCCAATAACCTGAACAACAGATAGAGATAATACAATGATGGCTAAGTTTAATTTGCGCAACAGATTTCGGGCATACCATGCCACTTTAGCCGGTGAAGCATAGTCGTTATTTTTTTTCATGTTATTGTCTTAAAAGTGTTAAGAATTGCATTTGTAAACGTGGATTGATCACTGGGTGAGCAAACACAAGGCTTGACTCAGAGTGTTGAATGGCGGGTCGTTTTAGGGTGATTTTGCTTGTTTCATAGATATTTGGATTAAATTAGTTGATTGTATTTGATGTTATTTCCAATCCAGTTTGTTCTGTCGTAACGGAATCAATACACGTACTTCGGGCTCAACCCCTATCGCGTCTTAATTTTTTTTTAATTTCTATAGGAATTGTTAACATTTTGTCGTTGGGTAAATCGAACACCTTACTTTATGATTAATTTACTAGTCAAAATATCATTTTAACGAGAGAACTATTCTTAATTTTTCGGCAAGCTTCTTTATAAAAATTTTATGGTGTCACAGCAGTTGTTTTCAAAACCTTTATAGTTTCCGGCTCAACTTTGTATTGTTCAAAGAATGAAACAATATGAAGACATCCATTTTTATTTTATTGACTGTGCCGTCGGCCTTGGAGAATGGCAAATCCGGAGAAATGAACGGAGCCGGATGGTACATTGCCGGGGCTTTTATAGCCCTGCTCCTGATTGCTTACCTGATTTATTCGCTCATTAAACCCGAAAAATTTTAAGCCATGACCACATCCGACTTTTTGCAAATTGCATTGTATTTCGGGCTGCTCATTGGCTTAACTCCTGTTTTGGGCAGCTATATGTACAAGGTTTTCACCGGGCAAAACCACCTGATGTTACCTGTTTTAGGCAAACTCGAAAAGCTGATTTACAAATTATCCGGAATTCGTCCCGACGAGGAAGCCAACTGGAAAATTTACACCGTTGGTTTGTTGCTGTTCAATGTTGTTGGACTGCTTTTCCTGTTCGTGCTTCAGTTGGTTCAGGCGCAGTTGCCGCTCAATCCGGCGCATTTGCCCAATGTGAGCTGGCATTCGGCTTTGAATACCGCCATCAGCTTTATGACCAACACCAACTGGCAAGGCTATTCCGGCGAAACCACCCTGAGCTACTTGGTGCAAATGATTGGTTTGACTGTTCAGAATTTTGTTAGCGCAGCAACGGGCATCGCTGTTTTGCTGGCTTTGGTTCGGGGGGTGTCACGAAAATCGGCCACCACGCTCGGTAATTTCTGGACCGACCTAACCCGCTCCACGCTTTACGTGCTTTTGCCTCTGTCCATTTTGTTTGCCGTAGTTTTAGTTGGCGAAGGAGTGATCCAGAATTTTCATTCGTACCAAACGGTTCACACCGTGCAGGGTGCCGAACAAGTTATTCCGATGGGACCAGCGGCATCGCAAATAGCCATCAAACAATTGGGAACCAACGGAGGCGGTTTTTTTAACGCCAACAGCGCGCACCCGTTCGAAAACCCCACACCTCTTACCAATTTTCTGGAAATGCTGGCCATCCTGCTCATTCCGGCGGCATTAACTTACACCTACGGAAAAATGGTGGGTTCGGTGCGGCAAGGTTGGACAATCTTTCTGGTGATGCTCGTTTTACTGGTTTCAGGATTGGCAATTTCGCTGTATGGCGAATACTCGGCAAATCCGCTTTTGGGGCAGTCGCACCTGATGGAAGGCAAGGAAACCCGCTTCGGAATTACCAACAGCGTACTTTGGTCAACAACGACTACGGCCGCCTCTAACGGTTCGGTGAATACCATGCACGACAGTTTATCGCCACTCGCCGGAATGGTTGCAATGATCAATATGCTGCTGGGCGAAGTGATTTTTGGCGGGGTTGGTGCCGGATTGTACGGCATGATGGTGTTCGTAATCCTTACCGTATTTATCGCGGGGCTGATGGTTGGCCGCACTCCCGAATTGCTCGGCAAAAAGATTGGTGCTTTCGAAGTGCAAATGGCCATCATCGCCAACTTATCAACCAGTTTGGTCATCCTTGTTTTCACGGCGTGGGCGTCGGTAAGCAGTTTGGGTTTGTCGAGCCTGAATAACGCGGGGGCGCATGGTTTCTCCGAAATTCTGTATGCCTACACTTCTGCCGCCGGAAACAACGGAAGCGCTTTTGCCGGACTGAATGCCAATACCGTTTTTTACAACCTGACATTGAGTATCGCGCTGCTGGTCGGTCGGTTTGGAGTGATTATCCCAATGCTGGCCATTGCCGGAAGTTTGGTTCAGAAAAACAGTACTCCTGAATCGGCTGGAACTTTTCGCACCGACAACTGGGTTTTTGCAGGCTTGTTAATGGCTGTAATCCTGATTGTTGGCGGATTAACCTATTTCCCGGCACTGTCGCTGGGACCGGTAGTCGAACATTTATTGACTTTCAGGTGATTTGTTTCGCCGCTCTGCGGCTTATATAAAAAGGCTTTTTCTAGTGCTACCATACTTTCAGTGCGATGCACTTAAAAACCCCAATTAAAGCCGCTTGGCGGCGCAAGTATGGTAGAAATTACACCACGACGTTCATTTAAGCCGCGTAGCGGTGACACAAGATAAATAGGATAAGAAAAATAGTGTGGTAAAAACAAAAAAACATGAGTACACATCAAAATACAAGTAGTCTTTTCAATCAAAAGATACTGATTCAGGCAGCAAAGGACAGCTTTATCAAGCTCAATCCGACTGTGCTGATCAAAAATCCGGTCATCTTTATCGTTGGCGTTGGGTCGGTGCTGACGACTGTTATTGTTATTGTCGGTTTGTTCGCCGGAAATTTTTCAGGCTTCAATCTGCAAATTGCAGTTTGGCTGTGGTTCACGGTTCTGTTTGCCAATTTTTCTGAAGCCATTGCCGAAGGACGAGGAAAAGCGCAGGCCGATAGTTTGCGGAAAAACCGCACGCAGACCGTAGCTCGCAGGTTGGTTGGTAACAAAGAAGAAGTTGTTGCAGCTCCTGAACTGCGCAAAGGCGATGTGGTTGTTTGCGATGCAGGCGATGTCATTCCGTCGGATGGCGAAGTGATTGAAGGCATTGCCAGTGTTGACGAATCGGCCATAACCGGCGAATCGGCGCCAGTCATTCGCGAAAGTGGTGGCGACCGTTCGGCAGTGACCGGTGGCACCAAAGTAATCAGCGACCGCATCCTGATTTGCATCACTTCCGAGCCTGGCGACTCGTTCTTAGACCGCATGATTTCGCTCGTTGAAGGAGCCAAACGCCAGAAAACACCCAACGAAATAGCGCTTTCCATTTTGCTTTCGGGGTTGTCCATCATCTTTTTGCTGGCCGTAGTTACGCTTCCGGCATTCTTTAGCTACAGTTTATCGGCTTCCGGATTGCCCGCAACACAAAACCTCACCATTCCGGTGTTAATTGCCCTGCTGGTTTGCCTGATTCCGACTACGATTGGCGGTTTGCTCAGCGCCATTGGAATTTCGGGCATGGACAGGCTTTTGCAGCGAAACATCATTGCCACCAGCGGAAAAGCCATTGAAGCCGCCGGCGACGTGGACGTACTTTTGCTCGATAAAACCGGGACCATCACACTTGGGAACCGCATGGCTACCAACTTCTTTCCGGCTGATGGCGTGAGCGAAACCGATTTGGCCCACGCGGCACAACTTTCGTCCTTGTCCGACGAAACGCCTGAAGGCCGCTCGATCGTGATTTTGGCCAAAGAAAAATTCGATTTCCGTGGACGCGACGTTCACCAGCACAATGCGCTTTTCATTCCATTCACCGCCCAATCGAAAATGAGCGGCGTTGACCTGACTGACGATAAAGGCGTTGTTCACCGCATTCGCAAAGGCTCGTCCGAAGCTATTAAATCGTTTGTGCACAACGGGAATGGTTTCTTTCCGAAGAAAATGGAAGAAAAAGTGGCAGAGCTGGCCAAAATGGGAGCCACGCCACTGGTGGTTGCCGAAGACAATAAAGTACTGGGAATCATTCAACTAAAAGACATTGTAAAAGGTGGTATCAAACAGCGGTTTGCGCAATTGCGAACCATGGGCATCCGCACGGTGATGATCACCGGCGACAATGCGCTCACTGCCGCTGCTATTGCTGCCGAAGCCGGGGTTGACGATTTTATGGCCGAAGCGACACCCGAAGACAAATTGCGCAGGATACGAAAAGAGCAGTCTAACGGACATTTGGTGGGCATGATTGGCGACGGCACCAACGATGCCCCGGCGCTGGCTCAGGCCGACATTGGCATTGCCATGAACTCGGGAACGCAGGCTGCCCGCGAAGCCGGAAACATGGT
>DAOPZV010000148.1:0-1254 GCA_035353575.1 Prolixibacteraceae bacterium
CGGGGAAAATCAATTACGACGGACGATTAAACCATATATTCGCAGTGTTTTTTAACCAACAACAAACCTCAAAATCATTGACCATGCGTTGTTTTCTCAAACTATTAGCAATCTTCACTTTATTTGGCAGTTCGCTCGAAGCACAAAATCTGGTAAAATCTCCGGCGAAATACGTTAACCCTTTTATTGGCGCCAGCACCAGCGTTGGTAAGGCCGGAATTTATCACGGTTTGGGAAAAACGTTTCCCGGAGCGGCTACTCCCTTCGGGCTGGTGCAGCTAAGCCCCAATACCATTACCGGTGGCGACAACGCTTCGGGTTACAGTTACGAACACACCACCATCGAGGGCTTCGATTTTACCCAGATGAGCGGCACCGGCTGGTATGGCGATTTGGGGAATTTGCTCGTGATGCCAACCACCGGCAATTTAAAAACTTCATCAGGACGCGCAGATCATCCGGGGGAAGGATACCGTAGCGCTTACGATAAAAAATCGGAAAAGGCAGAGGCGGGCTACTACTCGGTTAAGTTAACGGATTATCATATTCTGGCAGAAGCAACAGCCGCACCTCACAGCGGAATTCTCCGTTTTACGTTTCCTGAGGGCAAAACTTCGCGTATTCAGATTGATTTGGCTCGCCGTGTTGGCGGAACTTCCACCGAGCAATATGTGAAGGTTGTTGGTGATCGGGCCATCGAGGGCTGGATGAAATGTCCGCCGGAAGGTGGTGGCTGGGGAAACGGCGACGGACATGCCGATTATAAGATATATTTCTATGCCGAATTCAGTAAACCGCTTAAAAATTATGGCGTTTGGAACGCTGATATTCCGGAGGGAACAAAGCGTGACCGGAAATACATTGAAAGCGATGACTTTAGAGAACGGGTTGCCAAAGCTAAAGTGCTGAAACAGTGTGGCGAAATGACTGGCAAACACCTTGGTTTTTATACTGAATTTGAAACGAAGGCGAACGAGCAGGTTTTGATGAAAGCGGGGATTTCGTTTGTTGGAATTGATGGCGCTAAAAAGAATCTTTCCGCAGAAATTGAAGCTTTTGATTTTGACAAAGTTCGCCGGAATGCGTTTGAGTTGTGGAATAAAGCGCTTGGAAAAATTGCAATCTCAGGAGGAACTGAAGATCAGAAAACCGTTTTTTATACGGCGCTGTACCACACGATGATTGATCCGCGAAGCTTTGCCGATGTTGACGGAAATTACATTGGTGGTGACAAAAAAGTGCATCAGAACGCTG
>DAOPZV010000148.1:1354-9938 GCA_035353575.1 Prolixibacteraceae bacterium
TTTGAATGGTGTTTGTCGGTTTTTGCCGATAGCCTGAACAAGAAGGCTGACGCCAAGAAATACGGCGAATTGTCGCAATGCTACAAAGACATATTTGAACAGCAGTTCGGATGGTTTCGCCCCCGGAAAGCAGATGGAAGCTGGGCTGCTTTACCTAAAGAAGGTCGTTTGGCTCAGGATTTTGGCTGTGTTGAAAGTAATCCGTACCAGCAAGGGTGGTTTGTTCCGCACGATCCGAAGGGTTTAGCCACGTTGCTTGGGGGAACATCGAAGGCTTTGGCCGATTTGACCGACTTTTTTGAAAAAGCGCCTGAAACGTTTACCTGGAACAACTATTATAACCATCCGAATGAGCCGGTGCACTTAACGCCTTTCTTGTTTAACCAATGGAAAGCACCCTGGCTGACGCAAAAATGGGCAAGAACAATTTGTGAAAATGCTTACCATAACAGTGTTGAGGGATTGGTTGGTAACGAAGATGTTGGTCAAATGTCGGCATGGTACGTGTTGGCGGCCAGTGGATTTCATCCTTCTTGTCCGGGAAATAACCGCTATGAAATTTTCACTCCGGTTTTTGACGAAATCGAGATTCAGACCGATCCCGTGTTTGCCAAAGGAAAGAAGTTTACGATTTCGGCAAAGAATAACTCATCTAAAAACAAATACATTCAGTCAGCAAAACTCAATGGCAAGGTGTATAACAAGTGCTATTTAATGTACGCTGATATTGTTAATGGCGGTAAGCTGGAACTTGTTTTGGGTCCGGAGCCAAATAAAAACTGGGGTTTGGAAGAATAAAAGAAAGCTCAATAAACGACAAAAGCCTGCGTATTCACAGGCTTTTGTCGTTTATTGTGAGGGAATTATTTTACAATCGGGTTCGATGGGTTCGACGACCAGTCGGCATACGAACCACCGTAGTATTGTACGTTTTGGAAACCGGCGATTTCTTTCAGGCCAACGAGTAAAGTCGATGCTTTTACGCCCGAGTTGCAATACACTACGATTGGTTTTTCGGGTGTGGCGCCATATTTGGCGGCGGCAGCTACAATTTCATCCTTGGTTTTAAAAGCTCCGGTTGAGGTTAATACTTCGCGGTAGTTCATCCAAACGGCTCCGGGAATGTGGCCTTTGCTTTTCCTGGCAGCATCAACGCCTTCAAACTCTTCCTTCTCGCGTCCATCGAGCAAAAGCGTTCCTTTCGGCAGGTTTTTCACATCCTCCATAGTCAGAGATTTGTATGGGCTGTCGGTAACAGTAAAAGTCGTTGGTTTGGCTGTTGCCGGAACCGAATTCATTGCAATTTGAGCGGTTGCAAATGTCTTGGCATCCACATGTAAAGTCCAAACATCTTTGGCGCCCAGTGATTTCAAAATCCACCACACGCGGTTGTTGTGCTTGTTCGATTCGTTTTCGTACACCACAATTTTCGCGGTATTCGAAATGCCCTTCTTCCCAAGGATTGCGGCCAGTTCGCTGGCAGGTTTCAGTTTCCCTTCAACGGCACTGGGCTGATACAATTCTCTGAAAAACAAGTTTATTGCACCTTGAATATGCTGTTTGGCGTAGATTTCAGGAGCATTAACATCGACAATGACCAGGTTTTTATTGCTTTTAATTTCCGAAGCAAAATCTTTGGTCGAAATAACCGGGTTTTGGGCAATAACTTGAACGGTAATTAATGAAATAACGAATGCGAGTAGTCTTTTGATCATATGGTTTTGATTTATTTGATTTACAGAAAGGATTAAGTTGAGGCAAAACTAAGAAGAATTACAGGAGAAACAGAATACCTGCATTTGATTTATCGGGCATAATCGATTAATTTGGCCGGATAAAAACTGACGAACAGCAGGTATTTTTGTGACGAATTAATATTTTCAGTAAATGAACACACCCAACGGCCCGCAGGAGAATAAACATTGCTCTATTTTCGAATTTGAAAAAAGTTGGTATGACCTGTTGACAGATGACGAAAAAAAGCTGATCGATGAGCATTCAGTAAGTCTCACGTTTAAAAAAGGGGAAACCGTTTGCAAACAGGGTGCGTTTGCATCGCACATCTTTTTCCTGGAAGAGGGATTGGTTAAGGTTTATCTGGAAGAACGCAAAAGCAGCCTTATTCTTACCCTTTCGACTAACCACAGCCTGCTGGCACTGCCCTCAATTTTCGAAGGAAACAACAAATTGCCGTATTCGATAGCAACCTATACCGATTCTCGAATCAGAATGATTGATATTCAGATTTTCAAGCAGTTGTTGAATCAGAATTCTGAATTTTCGTATCGGATAATAAGCATTCTGAACGAAAGCACTGCGCAAATTTACGAACGATTCTTTTCGCTTACCCAAAAGCAGTTGCATGGCCGATTGGCCGACATTTTGCTTTGCATGGCTACCCGCATTTTCAAAACCAAAACGTTTGAATTGCCGCTTTCGAGAGCCGATTTGGGCGATCTTACCGGAATGTCAACCGAAAGTGTTATACGCATGATGAAGGAATTCAAGGATGATGGACTGATTGATATGCAGTGCAAAAGCATCGTCTTGCTCGATATAGACCGGCTTGAGCGCATTAGTGAATTTGGATAGCCAATCCAGGGATGGCTCACTTGCGACTCAAATAAAAAGAAGTCGATCAAAAGGAAAACTAAAACTGATCAGTTTTTATAATTTTTTCGAATTTTACGGTATTTTATTAGAAAAATGACGTAAAACGCCACTTCTTATGCTAATTTAGAAGAAAAAAATCCTCTTTTTAAGAAAAAACTACCATTTAATGCACTTAAAGTTTCACAATAGTTTGAATGAATGAACTACTTTAGCGCCCTTATTATTTATTGAATGTTAAAATGAGTTTTCAAAATAACCCGCATACGTTTCATATTCCGGTATTGGGACTGTGCTACACCATGGACACACCGGTTAAGGTTGCCCATTATGGTATTTCTTCAGTGATTTCATTGGTTGACGACATTACGATGGAGAAAATGAGGGAGTTTTATTGTAAGAAATTCAATCTCCCGTTTCAGTCGATTTCAACAAAAGCAGACGATCATCGTGCTCAGCGTATTACGGCCTATTTAAATACGATTCAGGAAATAGTTAGCCAAAAGTTTGAAAGCCTTAAAAATTCGGTTGCCCATACCGAAGAGGAGTTGAAAAAATACATCGACATGTTGCCCGAAATGTCTGAAATAAAACAGCGTTTCAACCAGTTGGTGAATACGGGCGAAATTAAACAGAAGCTCTCGGCATGGATTAATGAAAACCTGGTAGCTGGTGACATCGACGTGAATATCATGTCGAAACTGGATCGCGACAGGTACGAAAACGGCGAAAAACTTCCACCGATATACAGTGATGCGCTTTCAGCCCTTCGCGGTTTCGCGCAAAGCGATTTAAGCTCGTCAATCGTACTTTCTGCCGGTATGAATCCGCGCTTGTACAGTTATCTGGAAGAGTTTGAAGATTTCTATCCGAATGCAGAACTGGAACTAAAAAAGAAGGTTATCCTGAAAGTAAGTGATTATCGCTCGGCGCTGATTCAGGGACGTTTTCTGGCTAAAAAGGGAATTTGGGTTTCGGAATATCGCGTGGAATCTGGCCTGAATTGTGGTGGACACGCGTTTGCTACCGACGGCTTTTTGATGGGACCGGTTCTGGAAGAATTTAAGAACAACAAAGAACAGTTGATTGAAACCGTTCACGACGTATATGTGAAAGCGCTGGCTGAAAAAGGGAAACCTGTTCCGGAGAAGCCTTTCCTGATGAAAATTACGGCTCAGGGTGGTGTTGGCTCCAATACCGAGCACCAGTTCCTTTTGGACTATTACAATCTGGATTCGATAGGGTGGGGAACACCATTCTTACTCGTTCCTGAAGCCACTACTGTTGATGAGCAGACTTTGGAAGTGCTTTGCAAGGCGAAAGAAGAGGATTTGTACCTGAGCGAAGTGTCGCCAATGGGTGTGCTTTTCAATAATGTACGCGGAAACAGCATGGATAAAAAGAAAGAGGAACAAAATAAAGCCGGAAAATATGGTTTCCCCTGTACCAAGAAGTACCTGGCGCTTTTCCCTGTGTTTGGCGACGAAGGAACCTGTACCGCCTCAAAAGAATATCAGCAGAAGAAGATTCAGGAGTTGAAAGAACAGAACCTTAGCCAGATGGAGTTCGATAAAGAACTTCATAAAATAACTGATAAAGCCTGTTTATGCAATGGTTTGACTGCTTCGACTCTCGTTGCGAACAATTTGGATCATAAAATGGAAGGTACCGATGTGAGCATTTGCCCGGGACCAAACCTGGCCTATTTTTCACATACCTATTCGCTAAAACAGATGGTGGACCACATTTATGGTCGCACTAACGTGATGGAGCGGACTGATCGCCCAAACTTGTTTGTGAAGGAGCTGAAAATGTACATCGACTATTTAAGCGGGAAGCTTGAAGATACCGTTAAGCCAATTTCGGATAAACAGAAGAGGTATTTCGACACCTTTCAGGAGAACCTGAATAAAGGCTATGAATATTATAAAGACCTGTTTCAGAAATGCAAAACACAACTGGAAGATTCAACTTCGAAAAACAACCTGATGGTCGATTTGGAGAAGTTGAAGGTTGAATTGGCGAATCTGAAAGTAAAACTAAGTTAGATTCAAATTCCGGGTTCCAAATTTCAAGTGCCTCTAACTTGAAATTTGGAACTTGAATCTTTTATTCTTCTACCGATATCATGGCATCGCGGTTCTTACCGTCCATCAGTATATTCAGGGGGTTGTTGAAGGATATATGTTTAACGAAATGACCTTGTTCTATAACGGGTTGTTGTTGCAGCAGTTGAACGTTAATTGAAGAATCGGAAGAATTGTGCGGAATGGTGAAATAGCCTACATTCATTGAGGTTACGTTGTGGAAAAAATGCGAGCCCAATGAACCATCGAGCGGAAAATCTTTCAGGCCCATCTCCACAATCACCCGTGCCCTCGAAATATTCGACCATGCAACCGGAATTCCGGTGAAAGGATCGCGGGTTCCCCAACGTCCGGGCCCAATCAGAATATAATCGCGGTTCAAAAAGTCGAGCTTTCGGTTAAATTGGCTTATTTCAGCAGCTATTTCGCGTGTTTTCATCTTGTCAAACTTATCCGGATCAACAAAGATGACGTCGGTAATGCCGTAAATTATTCCGTTGCCCATACCGCGATGAGCGGTCATAATCGTTTTATCCGGCTCGGGATCTCCAATATTTACCATCAGCTGCTCTTCCCGTCTAATCAATGGTTTTATCTGGAGCAGATAGAATGTTGGAAGCTGGTTGTCTCCTTTTTCCAAATCAACTGCGTATTCAATTTCAACTGGCGACCCCATTGCTTCGCGAAACAACTTCAGTAAAACAGAAAGGGTTTTAGCCATCGGGATGTGGTTGTATTTCAATATGTTTGCAAAATCGACCACCCGTAGTCCGCTTGCATCAATTCCCGGAACCAGGCAGTCGTTTTCGTTATCATATACCGAAGCGCAGTATTGGAGAACACCATCTTTTTCAGCCGAAGCGATTTTCATTTTTTTAATTGCGGCACTTTCACCGCCATTTTCAAGATCAAACTGAGTGTGGTCCATGTCAATGGCATAAAACTCCTTTTGCGTATCGCGAACCAGATCGTGAACGCCGACTGCATTTATTTCGGGATATTTTGGACAAAAACGATACGCTTTTTCACCGCCAACTACGTACATTCCCAGTCCAACAGCCGCAACCGAAAAGCCGTCTTCAGGCTCCATATACGATACCGGATAAAAGTTGTACGACTGGGCAACTCCACTTACCGACGGATAATAATGATCTCCGTAATGATGGCCTACTACCTCCTGAATGATTACAGCCATTTTCTCTTCCTCGATTTTGTAGTTTACTGCGTCGAAGTATGACATGGCTGATTCGGTAAAAATACTGGCGTAAACCAGCTTTATAGCAGTTTCGAGTTGTTGGTACCTGATGTTGATGTCGGGATGGTTATTCGGTATGAGATAGGTAGCATAAACTCCCGAAAAAGGCTGCATAAGTGAATCTTCGAAAAGTCCGGAAGACCTTATTGCCAGAGGCTTTTTCATGTTTTCCAGATAACTGTATAATCTTTCCTTAAGTTCTTCGCCAAATTGCGACTCGACGAAAATTGTTTTAGTGCGTTCGTAGTCGTTACTCGAATAGATTTCTTCGAAAAGATTGTTGTTTTCGAGAAACTTATCGAACTCTCCCGAGCCAATAACCGCTGTTGCCGGAATGCGGATATTCATTTCAGGAATGATGTGCGCGAAATTGATATTTTCGATGAAATTGCACATGAAAGCCATACCACGGCCTTTGCCGCCCATCGATCCTTTCCCAAGACGGACGACAAAACGGTTTTCGTTAACCAAGGTCGGGTCGAAGTTTATAATGGTGCCGCGAAGTTTCTGAATTCGCACTTTATTAAATACGTCGAGGCAAAATTGACGAAGTTCGTTCGAGTTTTTGAAATCTTCGAATCGTTTGGGAAGCAACTGTTCGGCAATATTAATTTCGCCACGCGCCATAAGCCAGGTCGAGAATGAGTTTCGCTGCCCGTGGTATGCCAGCGCCGATTCGGGTACAATCTGGAACATTTCCTGAAACTCGGCCATGTTATGCGCAATCATGATCGGATTTCCGTCGATATCCTTGAATACAAAATTACCAAATCCGAGGCGCTTATAAATATAGTTGTGAATATCGAGGGCCAGGCTCTCCGAATTTTTATTAATGAAATCGGCTCCAACATCAATGGCACGCTGCGCATTGTTTACATCGTGACTCTGTAGCAAAACCGGAATCGGAAATTTCAGGATAGAATTTACATAACGCAAAAGGTCAACCCCTGCTTCGTCATCCTCAATTTCATTTCTGGGAAATTTTACATCAGAAATAACCGATAGCAAATGGTTTTTGTATTTTTTAATTGCAAACACCGCTTCTTCGTAATTGCTAACTAAAATTACTTTGGGGCGTGCCCTTAGTTTCATGATTTTATGGAGCTCGTCGGCCGATTTATCTTCCACCAGGTTTTGGGTTTGTGTCATGATGTTGGTGTACAGCATCGGCAAATAGCGCGAATAATACTGAATCGAGTCTTCAACCAGCAGGATGACTCGCACGTTCCCATTTTTGGTATCTTCTTCCACATTCATTTTATCCTCGATGTATTTAATCATGGCAAGGAAAACGTTTGAGTTTCCATTCCATACAAATACGCGGTCGATGGATTCGATTTTTGTTTGTGAAGCCTGAAAATACCTCAGGTCTCCATTGTTATTTACCAGAAGCAAAATCGGGATATGGGGTTTAATCTGGTAAATGGCGTTTGCAGCCAGAATTGGGATGCTTTTGTCAACGCCAACCATAATGATCACCAGTTCGAAGTCGCGGGCTTTGATCATTCTCAATGCCTCTTTTTCTGTATTTACGCTGGTAAATCGCGGGTAAGTGTATAAGTTGAGTTGTAAAAATTCGCCAAAAATTTTATCGGTAAACTGTCCTTCGCGAACAATGGAATAGCTGTCATACAAGGTAGCCAAAAGCAATACTTCTTTCACTTTGTAGGGCATAAGGTCCTGAAAAATATCGCGATCAGTCTTTTTAAGTTTATAAACCGATGTGAGTGAAATACAGTCTATGTTTTCCATTTTCAAAAGCTTGAGGTTAAGTTTTCCACTGTTTGGAAACCGGATTGAAATGTATAAAAAATCTGATGGCGAAAGTATGATCAAAAGATGTTAGACAAACTCGCGAATAAATTTTTACTTTTAGCCCTTCAAAAAAATCTTAAACTAAAAAACTTATTCAGATGACAGACATGCAATTTGGCTGTCTGTTTTTTTACGAAAGACGATAATAAATAAACGATAAAATCTAAACGAATGAAAACTTTCCTCATTTCACTGTTAATGCTTGTTGCTGTTACGGGCTTTGCAAAAAAGAAGCAATCGTTATTCAACGGCAAAAATCTTGCAGGATGGTATGCCTTTACAAACGATTCTAAAGTTGATTTGAACAAGTATTTCTACGTGAAAGACGGTGTGCTCGAAACAGTTGGCGTGCCAGCTGGCTATCTGAGAACAAAAAAAGAATTTTCGAATTACAAGTTACATGTTGAATGGCGCTATCCTGAAAAAGAGGTAAACAGCGGGATTATGCTGCATGTTACCGGGCCCGACAAAATTTGGGTGTCTCATTATCAGGCAAACCTGAAGCATACGGGAGTTGGCGACATCGTGGTGCATGGAGTGGGACAGAAGGCCACCATTGGCGGAAAAGAATATATTTCGACCGAAAAAGATAAACCTGCCGTACCCAAGATGAACCCAGCCAATGAAAAGCCTGGTGGTGAGTGGAACACCTGCGATATCGTTTGCAAGGGAAATACCATTGAAGTAACGGTTAATGGATTGCTTCAGAATTTGGCTACTAATTGTTCAACAGATAAAGGTGCTATAGCTTTACAGGCTGAAGGTTGCAAAATTCAGTTCAGGAATATCTGGATTGAAAAAATAAAATAGAAATATA
>DAOPZV010000149.1:0-9768 GCA_035353575.1 Prolixibacteraceae bacterium
TTCCCGAATCCTGTCATTGATCTGATCATAAGGTTTCTATTTAAGCGGATAAAGATAGTTCAAAAAAGAAGTAAAAAGTACAAAGTCAAAAGTCAAAAGAAAAACACCAAACGCAACGGAAGTTTTGCCTTTTTACTTTTACCGTTTGCCTTGATTTCACGCAATCACCCCCGAACCAATCAATTCTTCGCCATCGTACCAGGCGGCAAACTGTCCGGCAGTGATTCCGCGCTGCTCGTCGTCGAACAGCATGTAAATACCTTCTTCGCGCTGGTAGAGTGTGGCTTTTTCCAACGGCTGGCGGTAGCGAATGCGAACATCATAGCGGCGTTCTTCGCCGGGCTGCATCACCAAATCGGGGCGAATCCAGTGAATTTCGTCTGTTTTTATAAACAAACCCGGACGGAACAAACCCGGATGCTCCTGGCCTTCGCCCACGTAAATAATGTTACGCGCAACGTCGGTTCCGAGCACAAACAGCGGCTTTTCGTAACCGCCAATATTCAAGCCTTTACGCTGACCAATGGTGTAAAAGTGCGCACCACGATGCTCGCCAATTACTTCTCCATTCCAAGGCTTGTAAGGGAAAGCAGAACAAAGCTTCCTGAAGTTTTCTTCCGTCTTTTCTATGTTTTTCTTCTTCGCGATGAATTCAGCCGGAATTTCAATCACATTGCCAGTTTTGGGTTCGAGCTGCTGCTGAAGAAAGGTTGGTAAATCGACTTTCCCGACAAAACAAATTCCCTGCGAATCTTTGCGCTCTGCCGTTGGAAGGCTTTGCTGGCGGGCAATCTCGCGAACTTCAGGTTTGTCTAAATGCCCAACTGGAAACAGCGCTTTCGACAATTGGTATTGGTTCAACTGGCACAAAAAATAGCTCTGATCCTTGTTGTTGTCCGATCCGGCCAAAAGCTGATAAATGGGCTGGCCGTCCTTCACAAATTCCGATTTACGGCAGTAGTGGCCGGTGGCCACAAAATCGGCATCGTATTTCAGGCATTCGTCGAGAAAAATATCGAACTTGATTTCGCGGTTGCAAAGCACATCAGGATTAGGTGTGCGGCCTTTTGAGTATTCGGCAAACATGTAATCGACCACGCGCTGCTTGTAATCTTTGCTCAAATCGACAATATGAAACGGAATGTCGAGCTTTTTTGCCACCATTTCGGCAATCATGGCATCGTCTTCCCAGGTGCAGCGCGATGTAATGGTTCCGGTACGGTCGTGCCAGTTTACCATGAACAACGCCACCACATCGTGGCCCTGCTGCTTCAGCAAATAAGCAGCCACACTCGAATCAACCCCACCTGATAAACCAATTACAACACGACTCATTTTTTAAAGCTCCAAGTTTCAAATTCCAAGTTTCAGCCTCAGAACAAAATGCTGAGACTGATTACTTTTTCCTGAGCGTGCAAAAGTACAGAAAGATGGATGGTTTTGCAAAGCAATTTGTTAAAAGCAAAAACCCGAATCTATCCTTATTTTTAGGGATAAACTCGGGCATACCTATAAAATTGAGCTTTCTTTTTTATTCGGGTTTACATCTGGCAAGCAAAAAACTGGTAATTAATTTTGCTTCTTCTCCAGATATTTTGGCTTTTCGTTGCATTTCGGGCATCTCCTCCTTCCATTTTTCTTGAGTGTATTGCTCTGGAAGATGAAGATTATGACAGCTTCCGCATTTACTAACATAAAGGTTTCTGCCCTGAATCAAACTTTCAGTTGAAACACCCGCCTTGTCAGCATCGGTTTGCGTTGGAATGTAAAGCGCCGAGCTGCATGCTCCTGAAAACACGATCATCAGCACCAACCCTAACTTTATTTTAGAATACATACGAAAATATTAATCGTGCCTGCAAACCGTCGTTTCCTGAAATATTCCGTCCACCACCTTTAAAATCTGTGAGTTGTGGCATAAGTGTAAAGTTTATCCAAAAGCCATCTCCTGAATAGGAAACACCCGGACCGGCATACAGCAACGACTTTTCGAGTTCGCTTTCCGCAAAAACATTTTTATTCATTACTTCAACGCCTGCATACCATCGGTTGCTCAACCTTCGCGAAAGTCCATAGTTCCATTCGAGCTTAAATTCTTTTTCTGTTTCTGCTTCCAATTCAGTTCCTTCAGCTTCAAATTCCTTCTCAAATTCAAGTTCCCCAACTAAGTTGAAGGCGTGGGTGAATTTACCGGTTTGCTTGTCCAGAATAATTTTCCCTTCCAATTCAGTTTCTCCGGGAGCTAAAACATATTCGAAATAAAGCGCCGACCCCAATTTATTGGCAACGGGGTCGCTAAGTTTAAGCTTCCATTCGTTAGCGAAACTGTACGACGTTCTGCTCGAAAGAAGATCGAATCCACTGACATTGCTAATTCCCTGATTGTATCCATAGTTCAGGTAGAATGCAGTTTGCAGATTTCCGCCGAGACCAAGTTCAAACTCCAGACTATGATTTAAGCCCCGGTAATAATCCTGGCGATTGGTGCCAAGCGTTGACCAAACTTCAAGTTCTTTCTGGCCTTTATTCAACACATTACTTTGGTAGGTGTAAGTAAAAACGCGGTCTTGTGCCACAGTCGCGGTAGCCATTAAAATGGCAGCCACAAATAAGATTTTTTTCATCTCCAATAAATTTGCGTATTAATCCGAGGCAAAAGTATTGGAGCGATGAAAGCGAAACAATCCCCAAAAATTGGGATTTATATCAGGTCGGATGTATTGATGTCGTTCACGTCAACAATCTTTTTCAGGATAGCATACATAGTCAATCCGGAAGCCGATTTTATACCGGTTTTTTCCGAAATATTTTTGCGGTGAGATATCACGGTGTGCGTGCTCACAAAAAGCTGATCGGCTATCTCTTTATTCGACAATCCTTTGGTTACCAGTTGCAAAACCTCTATTTCGCGACGGGTTAGCTCCGAATCGGAGTCAACATTCTGGCCCGATAGGAACGAATCGATAATTTCGTTCGCCTTGAAGCAGACGAGCGATGGCGCATCGAACAAATTGATGGTAGTGTTTGAACTCACCAGTTCCTGGTTTAAATTCAGTGTCAGAAATTGTATGCGCTGTGTTCCGTCAAGTATTTTACGGATAAATGAGCCGCCGTTTTCCTGTTCTTCGGAAGTAGCAATTACCAATGCCGACCCGCGCAACTCCTTATAATCAGTTAATTCGTCGCTGCTTTTTACAACAATAACCTCACAGTTTGAGCAGTTTTTTAAAATATCCAGAAACCCCGCCAAGACAATCTCCGAACTACAAATTACGATTATAGATATGCTTTGATTGCTATTCATAACTTTCCAGCATTTTTTCAAGCAATTTCACTTTTGGCATCATGATGTGATCTTCAACCCGCGAATGATTTCTCATATCTCTCTCGAACATGAGCAAGGTTGATAAAAATGCGTTCCCACTGTTTTGATCGTAATTTGGCGGTAAATATTTGATTATGATATTGGTTAAATCGTCCATCTTGTCGTCCATCTGCGAGTGTTCTTTCTCGAAACCCGACACCGAGTACGACGGATATTTTTGTTTGAACTCGCTTCTGAGTTCCGGATTCTCAACCACCCGGTTTAATTCGAGAATGAAAGGAAACATCTCACGCTCCTCGAAATTGATATGGATTACAAATTCCTCTTTAAAACTCGCATAGAATTTCCGCACCAGCTGATTATCTGCATTATCAGCAGAGCTTGACTCAAGAAAACGTTCAATCAGCCTGTCGCACTCCGGAATTAAAAAATCTTTGTAATAGGAATGTGTCTTATTTAAATAATCGATTACAATCGAAATTGGGAAATCGAGCAAACGCTTTTCAGGAAAATAAGCTTCATACAGAAAAACGTTGATTGTTTCGATAAAAAAATTCTGGTCGATTCCCTTTTCTTCACAAACATTCTGAATGGTCTTGTCGCCAAAACCTAACCTGACTCCCAGCCGATTAATCACTGGTAACAACGAATGATCTTTCCGGATTACATTAGCCAATTTGCTGGTTGCTTTAAATAATTCCATGATTCACTACAATCAAAAATTTGTATAGAAATGACAAAAAAGCCCGCTAAAGGTTCAATCCGGCGGAATCCGTTCCCCGAAAAGCCACTTATTCTTTCGGCTCAGCTTATTCCTGAATTGAGCTGTATAAAATAGCTGTCAGCCGGTCCCAAAACTCTCCGTGTTTGAAGTTGTGAATTTGCATCATACCAACAAAAATAAGGTCTTCCTTTGGGTCGATAAAAAACTTGGTGGTGAAATAGCCGCTCCATTCATAGGTTCCGGGCGATTTAGAATTAATTCCTCGCCCAGGTTCAGTTCGCAGCCCGAAGCCAAGGCAAAACGTGTCACCAGGTTTGTTGCTCATTCCTTTTCCCTGCTGATTCAAAGCGATCATCTGGTCGGCTGTCATCACTTCAATAGTTTTACGGCTCAAAATCCTTTCTCCTTTATAAACCCCATTATTTAGCAAAGCCTGAATAAAAATGGCATAATCCATAGCCGTTGACGATAAACCACCGCCACCTGCGTAATGACCAACGTCGCTATTCTTAGGGTAATCCGGATTGTAAACCAATGGATCGTTATTCAAAAGATTGAGATTGTTATTGGCATCATACGAATAAATTGGTACTAATCTGGACTGCTTTTCTTTTGGCAAATAGAAATAAGTGTCTTTCATCCCGAGCGGCTCAAAAATATGTTTCCTGAAATAATCAGCAAGCTTTTCGCCCGAAACGACTTCCACGATTCTTCCCAAAACGTCCATATTAAGCCCATACATATAATGATCGCCGGGTTGAAAAACAAACGGAACGGCAGCCAGCCGATTGATAAATTCTTCGGTTGTCCAACTTGGGTGAGAAAGGCCAACGCCGAGCATTTTATTTTTTTTGTAAACAGCCTGAATTTTGCCCGGATAAAAATCGCCGTAAGCTATTCCTGAAGTATGTGTAAGCAAATGTCTGATCGTCAACGGACTCTTAACCGGAACGGTTGTATAACTGGAATCTTTCTCGTTAAACGTATCGAGCACCTGTGTTTTCTCAAATGCCGGAATGTAATTTTTCACAGCATCGTCCAATCCTAGCTTGCCGTTTTCGTACAACTGCATAATGGCCACAGTTGTAACAGCCTTCGTCATTGAGCAAATGCGGAAAATGTCGTCTTTTTTGTACTGAGTTTTTTTATCTGGAGTCCGATATCCAAAAGCCTTGTTATAAATAACCTGGTTATCGCGCGCAACAAAAAATACTCCACCCGGAATATATCCTTTGTTCACGTAATCCTGAATAAGTTGATCGACCAACTGAAGGCGTTTCTCTGACACGCCAACTACTGCCGGGCTTCCTTCGGAAAAAGAATCTGCTGACCGTTGAGCAAATGCCTGAACCTGAACGAGAATGAAAAATATTATTCCTAAAAGCTTGAATCGTGCATCCATTTTATTGATTTTTTTGACTGTTTTTGTAAATGTAAAGTGCCGCAGGAAACGGTTGAAGCGCCCGCTCAAATATTCCCAGCGAATAGGCAATTGTTAACCCGTAATTGGTTAACGGGACTCCTGCTAGCCGGGCTTTCATCAGCCGCGACAGCATTTCGCGGCGATTCCACATGCAGGCGCCGCAATGAATAATCAGTTTAAATTCGGCTAAATTTTCGGGGAAATCGTGCCCGCGGTGATGAACAAATTCCAATTTTCCGCCAACATATTGCGTTAGCCAGCGCGGAATTTTTACTGTGCCAATATCTTCACCAATCGGGTGATGCGAGCAGGCCTCAGCAATCAGAACTTTGTCTCCGGTTTTAAGTTTGTCGATGGCCATGGCACCTTTCACCATTTCAGGCAAATCGCCCTGGTAACGCGCAAAAAGAATTGAGAAGCTGGTAATGGGTATTTCAGGCGGCGTATCGGCTGCAACTTTCAGAAATGCCTGGCTGTCGGTTACCACCAGTTTAGGCGGCTTGTTTAAACGGCTGAAAGCTTCGCGTAGTTCGCGTTCCTTCACAACCATGCAAAACGAATCATTGTCGAGCAAGTCCCGGATAGTTTGTACCTGGGGTAATATCAGGCGTCCCTTTGGGGCTTCTTTGTCGATGGGTACAACAAGTATGGCGGATTCTCCCGGTTCGACCAAATCAGAAACTATCCCCGGCCGATTAATAAAATCGTCAGGTGCTATTTTCAAAATAGCTTGTCTCAATTCCGGAATCCCCAACCCATTTAGCGCCGACGTTTCAACAAAAATGATTTTTTCTGAAGCAAAATTCCTGGTCAAGCATTCGTTGCAACCGCCAAGATCTGATTTATTGAGAACAACAACGACCGGAATGCCCCGGTCTTTCAACTCTTTTAAAATAAGTTCCTCAAAATCGCCCCACTCGCCCGAGGTTGATATTATTAAACCGAGGTCAGTCCGGTCAAAGACTTTCATCGTCTTTTCGATGCGTTTTTCACCAAGGGCACCGGTATCATCAATTCCGGCGGTATCAATAAAAAGCACAGGACCAAGCGGCAATAACTCCATTGGCTTTTCCACCGGATCGGTGGTTGTTCCGGCAATCTCCGAAACGATTGATACCTCCTGACTGCACAACGCATTCAGGATTGATGATTTGCCAACATTGCGCCTGCCAAACAGCCCGATATGTAGCCGAAATGATTTGGATACCTGCATTCAGAATCAGTTTTTTGTAGTGCTAAAATACTGATAACTTCTCCTGAATTGCAAATTAGTGGGCAACAATTGAATTTTATAAAACAAAAAATGCTCCCAAATATGGGAGCATTTTACAGTTTCGCTTACGAAATGATTATTTCTTTGCTGGTTCAGCTTTTTTTGCTGGAGCGGCAGCTTTCTTTGCTGGAGTAGCAGCTTCTTTCTTTGCAGCTTCTTTCTTTGCTGGAGCAGCAGCTTCTTTCTTAGGAGCTTCTTTTTTAGCTGGAGTTTGAGCTGTTGCGCTACCTGCGATTGCTAATCCTAAAACACAAACCGAAATTAATGCTAACTTTTTCATGATTTTGAAATTTTAAATTGTTAATTTTTTATCCGTAGTATAGAATACTAAGCACTGCACTACAGAATGTTAATTTATATTATTGATCTTTTTTATTCTATTTTCTTGCTTTCTTTGCCTTACTCCCTTTTTTGTGTGCTTTGCGATGGGGCTTCTTCGACTTGCCCGCATTGGAAACAACAGAAGCAGTAGCTTTCGAAATTTCAACGTTTTGTACAGAACCTGTCGCTTCAGAAATCGCTTCAGAAGCAAATCCGGTTAACGAAACCGCAAGCGCCAAAACCAGAATCACCATTACTTTTTTCATCGCTTCATTATAAATTTGGGTTCACACTTTTTCCTTTCCGGTAAGTCAAAGGTAAGGAGCGAAAACTCTAACGAGCGTTACCGAGTTGTTAATGCGGTGTTAAAATCAACAGTCGGATTGGTTTTATTGAATATCTTTACTTTAATATTTGTAGTGAACGACATTTTCGCATTCAGAGCAGAACGAATAAAGTATTATATACCAACCGAATGCAAAAGATAAAAATAGATTTCAGTAAAAAATCGCAGCGTTTCGTCTTAACTATCCTGGCAGTTGCATCGATGTTGGGATTGCTCTTGATTCAGATTAACTGGCTGATGGAGTCGATTAAAATGCAGGAGAGCATTTTCAGGAAAGGTGTTAACATGGCCCTTCAGCAAACCGCCCTCAATATGGCCAAAGACGAAGCTTTGAACACGGCCATGCAAAACAGTATCGAAAGAGACAGTTTGATCAACTCGCAGGAAGTATTTACACAGAATATTATAACAAGGCTGGATTCGACTGTCCAGAAAGAGCTTGAATTTTATCACATTAACCTCGACTTTCACTTTTTGCTTATAAACGGAGAGGACACACTCTCGGTCGAACCAACATCGAAAGTTAAAAATGGTGAGCTTTTCCATCAGTCGTTTGTTTCGCCCGACCCAAATGCCAGTATCGATCTGGCTATTCACTTTCCCAGCCGAAAAACTTTTATTGTACGCAAACTTGGACTCATGTTTGCAACTTCAGTTTTGCTTATTCTTCTGACAATGGCGGCTGTCTTCATTATTCTGGCTTATTACCGAACCGAACGAAGATTTGCACAGCAGGTAAAAGACATGATCGGCAACCTTACCCACGAGTTTATGACGCCAATCTCCTCTATTTCACTGGCAGGCAATATGATTATTACCCGCAATCAGAAAAACGGCGACCAAAACACAGTGAACCTGGCCACTGCAATAAAAGAGGAAAACCGAAAACTTCAAAAGCAGGTAGATCGATTGCTGCAACTGGCAGCGGTTGAAAACAGCGGATTTAACTACGACAAGAAGGCAATCGATGTTCACATGGTTATTGATGACGCCATACATACGATGGATTTTCAGATAAAACAAGCTGACGCAGAAATAAAATGCGATTACCAGGCTCTTAATTCAGTAGTTTATGCCGATGCTATGCACTTAAACGACGTTTTTGTTAATCTGTTTACCAACAGCATAAAATACTCTACTGAAAAGCCTGTTATCAGCCTGACAACATCTAACTCTCCGGATAAAATTAACATTACGATTACCGATAATGGTATCGGAATTCCTCCCAAAGAGTACAAAAGGATTTTTGAGAAATACTACCGGATTTCAACTGGGAATCTCCATCCTGTAAAAGGTTTTGGCATTGGATTATATTACGTAAAAACTGTTGTGGCCGCGCATGGAGGAACAATTTTTGTACAAAGCGAAAACCGAAAAGGGAGTACCTTTACGATTATCTTGCCTCTTTTCAGAAATAAATAAAAAATTGAAAACATGAACCGGATTATCAATATTTTGCTGGTTGAAGACGATCTGAATCTTGGATTTCTGCTGGTTGAATTCCTTGAGCTGAAAGGATTGGCGGTAAAGTTATATCGCGATGGACAAACGGCTTTTACGGGTTTCCAGAATGGCCATTTCGACTTTTGCATTCTCGATGTTATGCTCCCAAAAATGGACGGCTTTACCCTGGCAAAAAAAATGAAGGTTATCAATCCACAGATCCCTATCATTTTCCTAACCGCCCGGTCGCTTAAAGAAGATAAGATGAAAGGCTACGAAATCGGAGTTGACGATTACATCACCAAACCATTCGACGAAGACGAGCTTTACTACAAAATACAGGCAATCTTAAACAGAAGCCATCCGGCAAAAACAGTCAACGAAAATTTGTTCCAGATCGGGCGGTTCATTTTTGATCATCAAAATCAGCTGCTTGAAATTGATGGACAAAAGCGGCGCCTTACCGAACGCGAAAGCTCCATCCTCAAATTCCTTTGCCTCAATAAAAACAATGTTATCAGGCGCGAACAAATACTTGTGGCTATTTGGGGCGAAAACGACTATTTTGCCGGAAGAAGCCTCGATGTTTTTATCTCTAAACTGAGGAAATATTTCAGTTCTGATCCGTCGATAACAATCGAAAACATTCCGAAAGTGGGCTTTATTTTACAGGATTAGCGTCATTTTCTTCGGTCTGAGTAATAAATTGATGAACCTGTAAGTTCTATTATACGTTTACTAGCGAAACAATTCGTTTTATCAAAAATTAAAAGACCATGAAATAGCCTGGTGCCCAATGCCCGCACAAATCGCAAACGGAGAAATGGCGATTCCATGCGTTGGATGACTCATTAAAGGACTATAGTTAATACGAAAATTACACCATGAACTTCAAAAAAACATACACATGAAA
>DAOPZV010000150.1:0-9737 GCA_035353575.1 Prolixibacteraceae bacterium
CCTTTGCCGTTGGCTTTAGCCAACGGGCATGAAGCAACAAAAATCAAGTTGGACTTTAGCCCTAAAATAATATCTTGGTTTGGTGGCTTTGCACAAAAGTGGCGGCTATCACATTCCAGGTTAGATCAGCTTTTCTTCGAGTGCGATTTTCACCAACACTGCTGTATTCCGGGCGTTGAGCTTGAAAAGCAGGTTTTTACGGTAACTGTTTATGGTTTCGATGCCCAGAAACAGTTCATTGGCAATCTCCGGATTGGTGTAACCCTTCACAATCAGGCGCAATAAGTCGGTTTCGCGCGGGGTAAGGAAAATATGGCGGTTGGTTTGCTTCTTCATGAACAGATCGACCTCGTGGCAAAGGAATTTTTCGCCCCGGGCAACAGTTTCGATGCCCAGGATGATTTCTTCGGGCATGGCATTTTTGAGCAAGTAGCCTTTTGCCCCATTTTCGAGCATTTTCCGTATAGAGGTAAATTCGCCAAAACTCGTTAGCGCCATGATGTTGAGCGACGGCCATTTGGTGCTGATTTCCTTACAAAGATCAATACCGTTGCAATCGGGCAGGTTGATGTCGAGCAACAGTACATCGGGCTGCTTAAAGCTGAGCATTTTCAGGCAATCGCTCCCGGTTTGTGCGCTGTCGGTTAAAATGGCAACTTTCGAATCGGCAATCAGGTTTTTCAGTCCTTCAACCAGCAGGGGATGATCATCAACAATGGCTACGTTTATCATGTGTTTTTATTTTTTTAGTTCGGAGTGCCTAAAGTTTAAAAAGTTACGGGTTTGTCTTTTGGATTTTGGTTATTCAATATTGGTTATTGGATATTTTTCCGGGTTTCGAGTTGCGGGTTAAATTGTCTAATTGCTAAATTGTTTTTATTTAACCATTAGACTCATTCTCAAATTCTCAAATTTCCACATCTTCAAATCTTCAAATCAATCTGCACTTCCGTTCCTTTTCCGGGTGCCGAAATCAGGTCGATGTGTCCGCCCAGCGACTCCACGCGTGAACGAATGCTGCTTAACCCGGTGGTTTGCGAGGTGTCAATCGCCGCTGGGTCAAATCCTTTGCCGTTGTCCTGAACCACCAGGTTTAGCCGGTCACTTTCGATAATCACCTGTACGTTGATTTGAGCGGCATTGGCATGTTTAATGGCATTGTTCACCAATTCCTGAACGATGCGAAAAACAGTGACCTCGAATTTTTCTTCCAGACGACGCTCTTCGCCAAAAAAGTGCAGGTTGACATGCGAAACACTTCCGCAAAAGTCGCTCAGCGCTGGTTTCAACCCATAGCGCATCAATGATTCGGGCATCAGGTTGTGGGCCACGCGGCGCAATTCGCGGATCGATCCATCGAGCATTTCCAGCGCTTTGTGAAAAACCGAAACATCCGACTCGGACATCATTGCATTTCCTTTCATATTCACCAAATTAAGTTTTACCACCGACAACATACCGCCCAGGCCATCGTGCAGGTCGCGGGCAAGCCTTTTACGTTCCGTGTTTTCGCCTTCGAGCAACGACTGTGTGGCGGTCAATTGTTTTTCTTTTTCCAGTTCGCCTATTCGTTGGGCTTTTAGTTCAGCATCTTTTTCGGCCAATAACCGTTTTCGTTTTTGGTTATTCAGGAACAAAGCTCCCGTTGCAGCCACCAGCAGCAAAGCAATAGCCAAGGCCGAGATATAGGCATCCCGGAGTTTTTTGTCTTTCTGAAGCAGTTGAATTTCAGCTTGTTTTTGTTGTGTTTCGAATTTCACTTCGAGGGCCTTGGTGGCTTTTATTTTTTCGTCGTTAATCAACGCGCTGTTAATCGAATCACTTTTTCGCATCGACAAGCGGAACTGTTCAAAATCGTTCTGCGCCAACGCTGTTTCGCCCAATAATTCCCAGGCGTCTTTTTGCATTTCAGGAAAGTTGTTTTTGCGGGCCAGTGTTAAAGCCTCCTGAAGTAATTTTCTGGCCGACAAAAAATTCCGTTCCTTCATGTCGCAAAGTGCCAGTCCGTGCAGGTTAGTGCAAATTTGCTCGTCGTATCCCAGTTGCCGGTTAAGAGCCAGCGATTCGAGGTAATATGGGCGGGCTTTGTCGTATTCGCCATGTCCAGAGCCATAGTAATTGGCCATGTTGTTCAAAATGGCGCTTTCGAGGTATTGGTTTTTATTCAGGCGAACAATACGCAACGCTTCTGTGTAAAGCTGAATGGCCTTGTCGGCCCGGGCAATGTTCGAGCTGTTGTAGTTGTTTGCCAGATTCATCATAGCAAAACCTAGAATTAAGCTATTGGGCTGATCGGATAAAAGAGAAACCGCTTTTTCGCCATACGAAATCCCATCGGCGTACCTTTTCATATTGAAGCAAAGTACCTGAAGCGCATTGTTCAGCATCGAAAGGTTTTGTTTATTTCCCGTTTGCTCAATGGCAGGCAAGGCCAGCAAGTAGTATTTCATGGCCTGCTCAAAGTCTTTCAACTCGTTGTAGCAATTGGCAAGGTTATACTGCATTTGTGCAACCCGTACCTTGTTGTTCATGGCCTGCGCAACGCCGATGGCCTCGTTACACACAACAATTGCCGAATCGTGCAGCCCTTGCGACCTAAGAATTGATGAGTAATTGGAGCCAAACCGGAATAACCCAATGGAGTAATTGATTTCTGAACTTAGTGCTTTTGCTTTGCGGTAATAGGTTTTCGCGGTCTCAGTACTAGTATTCTCGTACTGGTTACCAACCTTATAATATAGCTTCACCAGGTTGGTGTCGCGCTTCGAAGTTTGCACCAGGTTTAGCAGGCTGTCGAGCGCATGATTGGGTTGGGCAAAAGCGCCCGAAAACATCAGAATTAAGAAGAGCAACAAACTTTTTCTCATGGGTTTGGCTTTTTTCGAAACAATAATCAAAATTATCAAAAGCCTGACAAATTAAAAACCCCCTTTTGGGGGTAAATAGCGCAGTGACTGATAATCTAAATTTGTGCTTAACGATATGAAGCACCAAAAAAAATCAAAAATTTATACATGATGGAAAAACGCTCATTTATTAGTCTGATTCTGGCGCTATCGCTGGTCCCTATGGTTTTATCAGCACAAATCAACCTTAAAGACAAATTGAAGAATGCCGGAAACAACCGGGCCAACGAACGCACCAGTCAGGGTATTGAAAAAGGCTTGGATGCGGTGGAAAATGGCGTAAAAGGTTTGTTCAAGAAGAAAAACAAGTCTTCGGGAAATGATGATGCGCAGGCAAGCTCCGGCAACGACGAACAGCAGGAACCTGTTTCAAACAGCGGCAAAACGTCGGGCGGGAAGAGCGATGCAAAGTTTCAGGCCTACTCGAAGTTCGATTTCATTCCGGGCGAAAAGGTTATTTTCTTCGAAGATTACACACAGGATGCCGTGGGCGACTTTCCGGCATTGTGGAACACCAACGGATCGGGCGAAGTGCAAACCACCAACCTTTATCCCGGCCGGTGGCTGGCCATGCGGTCGCGGTCGGATGCGATGCCTGAAACGAAGCTTAATTTGACCGGAAACTATACCGTTGAGTTTGACATGATTTTGGGAACCGACCCGCAAAATTCGATGAACGAACACCTGAATTTTTCGCTGATGAAAACGGGAAGCAAGTGGAAAATAGGCGACTTTCAGGAAGATTGTGTAAACCTGGATTTTAACACCCACGATTTGAATGGGTTTAGCCGGAAAGCAAGCCAGGAATTTTTTAATGTTCCGCCGAAAGAAATAAACATTTTCGACCATGAACACGACTACAGCAAGCCTGTACATGTTTCGTTATGGGTTCAGAACCAGCGGCTTCGTTGCTACCTGAACGAAAGCAAAGTGCTCGACCTGCCCCGCGTTATTCCGCCCACAACAACTTACAATGCTCTGCAATTCCGCTTCGAATACGATGGCCCGGGAACGTCCATGATCTCGAATGTCCGCATTGCTCAAGGCTTGCCCGATACCCGCAACAAACTGCTGACCGAAGGAAAACTGGTGACTTACGGAATCTATTTCGATGTAAATAAAGCCGATGTGAAACCAGAATCATATGGAACCTTGAAAGACATTGCTTCCATTTTGAACGAAGTGCCGGATGTGAAAGTGAAGATTGTTGGCCACACCGATTCGGATGGCGACGACGCCAAAAACATGGACTTGTCGAAACGCCGCGCCGCATCGGTGAAAGCCGAGCTTGCCAAAACCTTTGGCGTAAATGCCGACCGACTTGTAACCGACGGCATGGGCGAAACGCAGCCCGTTGCACCAAACGATACACCTGTGAACAAAGCGCTTAACCGACGTGTTGAATTTGTAAAACAGTAATAACCTAAAAAATAACCATTTATGAAACGTATTATTTTCTTGCTGATCGCTTTTTGTGTTGCCCAATTGTTGCAGGCTCAGGAGATTTTCTTTCCGCAGAAAGAAGGAACTGTTTTGACCTATAAAACTTTCGACAAAAAGGAAAAGGAAACAGGTACAATCCGATATACCGTGAAAAGCATCAAGAAGAGTGGCGACAACATGGATATTACATACCAATACGAATCGATTGATACGAAAGACAAACCGCTTTTCAACGACGAAATAACGGTTCATAAAAAAGGCGATGTCCTGTATTTTGATATGAGCAATTTCATAAACAAAGCCGCTTTTCAGCAAGACGGAAAAATTCCTGCTGAAGTTCAGGTCACCGGCAACAATATGGAAATACCAATGAATCCGGCGGCAGGCGCTTCATTGCCCGATGCTTCCGTAGAGATGGCTATGAAAATGGGTTTTGTCAATATGAAGATTTCGGCCTCGGTAACCAACCGAAAATTCGAAGGGAAAGAAAGCCTGATCACCAAAGCCGGAACTTTTGATGCCTATCGTTTCAGTGGGTTGGTGAGTACTTCTTCAATAGGCATTAAGATGAATACCACGATCAGCGAGTGGTATGTTAAAGGCATCGGCATTGTTAAGTCGGTTAACCTTGACAAGTCGGGCAAAATGGTTTCTTACATTGAACTGGTTGAGGTGAAATAGATCGGTCTCGTAATCGAAGAATCCTAATTTTATGAAGCAAATAATTGTATTCATGGCATTTTTGCTGTGGAGCGGGGAGCTTTTTGCCCAATATTACAGCGTGACCGACGTGATGAAAATGGCCCCGGCTATGCCTGCCAACATGGTTACCGCAACTTCCGGCGAAGTCGCGGATTTCAGGGCGAAACACGATTCGGTGAGCGCCCGCATCGAAGCCTTGCAAAAGAACTACAAGCACCCGTTTGTGTGCAGCGCCGAGGCCTTTTACAAAAAAATGGAGGCTTACTACAAAAATACCGACCGAATAAGCGATTTCCTTACCAACCAGGTTTTTGCGCTCAATCAGCAACTTGGGCAAAACGTTTTATCGCTGGAAACCTAATGCTGGAAACAGCAACAGCCGCTGCTGGCCAAACTTGAGCAATTGCGCGAAAAGAGCAGCAATCCGGCTCAATTTCAAAAAGAGCTTGGAATGGAAAAGGACGTTCGCCGTCAGATTTATGCTTTGAAAGTGGAGTTCGCTACCAAGAAAGTAGAGGCATACAAGAGTTTCGTGAAGCAGGTTGAAAATGGTATCGCCAAACTTCAGCCAGTGATCGAAGCGGTTGACAAAACGTCGATTCCTGAACTGAAGATGCCGCTTACCCGGAGCATGGCGCTCGAAGTGGGAAAGTACTTCGTGGATATGGCCAGTGGCACTTATGATTACAATGTTGGACCTCCAACCGAATAAAAAATGAGAAAAATTATTGTTTTTGCAACCAGTGCGCTGGTTTTTGCGGGTTTTCTTGCACCGGCCCAGGAAAAATGGGAGGTTGCATCCGGTGTGCCGGGAACTTATTCTTACTCGTACCACAACGAACCTTCAGGAATGAATTCGCAAAGCAACTATCAGCTAACGGCGTTTGAACTCAACGCCATCAAACAAAAGATGCAGGCGGTTTCAGACCTGATGCGGAAGAACCGGATTTTTAATCCTTGTACCGGCTTCGATGCGGTGGCCAGGGGCGAGTTTACCTTCAACGATCAGGCACCCAATCAAAAGGCATACCGGCAACTGACAAGCCGTTTTCCGCAATGGCAGGTTTATTGCGAACTGACTGGTTTCCTGAAAAGTACTTCAGGAAAGGTAAAACATTACGGTGGCCAGCCTGCCGAAATTTTGTGCCGTGTAAACGATTTGACCCCATCGGCCCCGGCATATTTAAATTATAGGCAAATGAGTTACAGTTCTGATGCTGATGCTGCGTACAAAAATGCATGTGATAAAAGCAATGAAATCTTCAGGCAGCCTGCTGTGGTAAAGGAAATTCAGCCCGGGGTAACAGCTTTTTCCGACGGAACGGTGTTTGTTTACAAGCCCGGTAAGCCGCTTTGGAAATCGCTGACGTTTGAAGAATATTTCAAGCTTCAACTCGAAATGTACCGGCAAATAGCTTTGCAAGATAAGCTAGACCCTGAAAGCCCTGACGGCCTGGTCGCTCTTTTCAAAAAAGATGTGGCGGGCTTTCCGGCTGAATGGTTGAAAATGCCTTGCCAATCGGCTGAAAACCTGATGAAAAACCTGAATATCGAATTTAACGAGTTGCCCACCTTGAGTGGCGTTTTCCCGATATACGGCAATTACATGCGCATCGACCCCGGTTATTTCGATCCGGCATTGCCCAAATCGGCCATCCAGGTCATCTGCATCACTCCGGCGTTCGATTTGGAAGGAACAGATTGCATCGAAGAAGAGGCCTGGTACGCAGCCAGATGCCGGTTTGTTTCGGGTGTCGATTTTAGTGCTTTTCAGCAATTGCTTAGTGGCCAATAATAAATCTGGCGAAATGAAACCTATTTACCTGTTCCTCATGGTGTTCGTTTTGGGCTGCTTCACGGCAAAAGCCCAGATGACCAAGGCCGAAGCCGAAGCCTTGAAACAGCAACTGCTGAAGTTGAAGGAATCGACCAACTGGAACGATCCGGCTGCGGCGCAAAAAGGCTTACAGAAAATAACGGAACTCACTCAAAAGCTGACCCCGAATTTGCAAAACAGCAGCCCGACCCCGACCGAAAATGAAGCGACCCCGTCCGATGCAACCGAGGAAATGAAATCGAAACTTTGGTCGCAAATCGTCTCGGGCGCTGCGGGCGGCGACGAATCGGACATCCTGATTGCAGAGCCGGTCCGGAATGAAATTGCAGAAGCGTTTCAGGAAGAAGAAAATCCGAAGAACGTACGCCCCGAATTTTTCGAGGCAAACGAAGTGCTGACGATTGATTTTGCACAGCCGCAGGCTTCTTTTCTGGTCGAACAGATGCCCAACTTCCGCAACATCAAAACCTTGGTGCTGACCACCAGCAAACCTGGCACGAAAGTAAACCTGGACGAAGTGCTCAGCCGGGCTTCGGATTATCCGTTGGAAAGTTTGTATGTCATCAATTTCAAACAACCGGTTGCCGCTTTGCCGGAGCAAATTGGTCAGTTTTCAGGATTGAAGACCCTGGCCGTGTTCAATAATGTGTTGAGTAAATTGCCAACTTCGATCCAGCATTTAACCCATCTTGAAATACTTTACCTGGATAAAAACCCCTTAGCCACGCTTCTTCCTAACGTCCAGTTGCTAAAGAACCTAAAGGAATTGGGTGTAGCTCAAATATCTGTCTCAACTGCCGAAATCCAGAGAATCCAACAGGCATTGCCTTTATGTAAAATCCTGACCAAATAAACCGACCGATGAAACGATTTTTCCTTATTCTGTTTGGCCTGTTGGCTGTTGGACCTTCCATGTCGCAAAACGGAAACTTTTTTGTTGCGTCCAAATTTGTTGGCGCAGGAGATACCCGTCAGATTGCCGGGGTGGTTACCTATTTTGTCACACAGTTTTCGAATAACCTGCACGAGAAATTTCCTTGCACAAAGGTGTTGTCGAATGCCGATGTGGCCAGTCTGATTGGGCACGAGCGAAACCGGGAGTTGCTTGGTAGCGGCAGCGAGAATGGACTGTCGGACATTGCCGGGGCGATGAACTGCGAATTTCTCCTGAACCTCGAAGTAGGCTTTTTGCCTGGCGGCGATTTTATCATTGCGGCTTCGTGCATTCCCATGCGGACGAAGTTCCCGATGTTTCACCTCGAAAAACACGGTGCATTTACCGCCAATGGAGGAAATTTAGTGCTGGCAGCCTGCGACGAACTGGCAAAAAAGGTTGTCGATAAGTTCAAAACCTACGAGTTGTGCCCGTTCAAAGGTCCGATTGATGTGGAGGTGAAAACCGAGATGAAGGACAAGCGTACCGAGTCGCACCCGGCGACCTGCCACGGCAACGACGGTATTTATAAGCTCGACCAGGATATTTACAAGCAATCGACCGCAAAATGGCATTTCGAAAAAATATGGAAATGCACCGCGCAGGGCGATTGCACTTACCAATCGTTTGAAGAGTCGTCGCTGGAAGAGCAAAACGACTGCTATGCCTGCGAATCGGGCAGAGAAGGGGCGCGCACGTATCACGAAAAAGTAACCACTACGGTTGACCTCAAAAACTTGTCGAGGCAAGCCACCTACAAGGGCGAAAAAGTGCAGGACGCTTTGGCCGAGCTGAAGTTTAACGAGGACGGCACCTACACCTTGTCGGTCATGGGAACATCGCAGCGTGGCCCGCAAAAAACACGCACTACAACGATGGCCGAAGGAACTTGCGACAATGCCCCGTCGAAAACCGACGAAAAAACCAAGCAAACCGAAACGCTTATTTTTGAAGTTTTTGGCCCTTTCGCCGGAACAGCCTTCGACCCGGTATTGACCCAGCAGCAAACCATTACCCGCGAAGATCCGGCCTCGAAGGAGAAAACCACGATCACCTTCAGCTTTAGCCTGAAGAAATAGGTAAAGTGAGTTTGCTCCTTTCTATTTTAAACAATTGTTGCCTGTGGTGGTTTTCTGGGAAAAACGATCATTGAGTAAAGTTTTGAACTTAATTTTGCCGACGATTTAAAAATAGAGAACCATCATGTCCGAGCAGAAACCTTATTTTCCAACCTTGCGCAGCATCACTATGGCGCAGCTAAACCTGAATACCATTGTTGAAACCACGCCGTTGCAGCGGAATAATAACCTGTCGAACCGGTATGCGGCCAATGTTTTCCTGAAAAGAGAAGATTTACAGGTGGTGCGTTCGTACAAGATTCGTGGAGCGTACAACAAGATTTCAGGATTGACTGATGAGGAACGCGAAAGAGGAGTAGTTTGTGCAAGTGCCGGAAATCATGCTCAGGGTGTGGCTTATTCGTGTCAGTTACTCGGTATAAAAGGTAAAATTTATATGCCAACCACTACACCTAAGCAAAAAATTACTCAGGTAAAAATGTTTGGCAAAGACAAAATTGAAGTAGTTTTGTTTGGCGACACCTACGATGCGGCGTCGGATGCTGCTCACCGCGATTGTCTCGAAACGGGTATGGTCTATATTCATCCGTTCGACGATCCTCAAATCATCGAAGGACAGGCTACTGCCGGGGTCGAAATTTTGCAGGATTTCAGTGGTCACGTCGATTACATTTTTTTACCAATTGGCGGCGGAGGTTTGGCCGCCGGGGTGGGAGCTTATTTCAAGCAAATTAGTCCCGAAACTAAGATAATAGGTGTTGAGCCAGCCGGAGCTCCATCAATGAAAACCAGCCTCGAAAAGGGAGAAGTAACTCCATTGAAAGACATTGATAAAT
>DAOPZV010000151.1:0-9711 GCA_035353575.1 Prolixibacteraceae bacterium
CAACGGAATACGTATGAGCTACTTCAGGAATACTTCCCAGCAATTTTCCATTTTCATAGTGGTACACTTCGCATAAATCGCCAGGTTTATGGTCGGCCGCCGGATAAAAAGCAATTGCGCCGTAACGGGTGTGGGAATCAGCGGCGTAGGTAATCATTACAGAGCCGTCGCTGCTGGCGCCTTTGCTGACGATTAAATTGGTGCAGGCTAAAACTCCGGATATGCCTGAAAAAATCAGTGAAATCAACGTAAGTGAGAGAAACCTTTTTATCATGTCGAGTCAATTTTTTGTAAAAATAGAAAAATGAGGGTTTAACGGAATGAAGAAAATCTTGTTTTCATTACTATAAAACGAAAAAGAGGCTGAACTTCCCTGAGTCAGCCTCCCGATTATTTTTTGTTTCCGATATTCTGTTTGATTATCAGATTATAAATGTCATGATCGAATGGGGCAGGCTTATTGTTTGAGCGGCCTTCCCGTCAGTCCACAGCAGGAAAGGTAGTTTTTGTTCCGAAGTATTTAAAACTACGATTACCATTTTTCCATCCGGGTTCAGGAATGCTGTTGCCTGAAGTTTGTCGCGGTTGGTTGAGCAGCTAATTCGCTTGGCTCCGGGCTGAATAAATTTCGAGAAATGCCCAATATAATAGTAGCTGTTGGTATAAATGAGTTTACCTGTTTTGGTGTCGGCATGAATTGGTGCAAAACAGAAATTGCCAACATGATTTGGTCCGCCTTTCTCATCTAAAAGAACATTCCAGTCAGTCCATGCAACTGTTCCGCAGTTGAAATCGTTCACCATCGAAGTTCCGTAGCGTTCGCCCAATGTCCAGTCGTTTACATGGTCGATACTGAATTTCTCGACACAGCCTTCCGTAAAAATCAGGTTTTTATCAGGAAAAGCTTCTTTGACGCGTTTCAGGTTTTCGAATTGCTGAGCGCTTCCAGTCCAGGTTTCGTACCAGTGAAAACCGAATCCCCAGATGTATTTGGCTGTTTCGGGGTCGCTCATTAAAGTGGATGCACGCTGGTAAATCAAATCGCGATTGTGGTCCCAGCAGATCAGTTTTTTAGCACCTAAACCATTTTTCTGAAGCGTTGGACCAAGGTATTTTTTTACGAAATCGCGCTCTTCTTCTGCGGTATAAATACACGATTCCCATTTTTGACGTGCCATTGGCTCATTCTGCACCGAAAGTCCCCAAACCGGAATTCCTTTTGATTCGTACGTTTTAATGAACTTCACATAGTGGTTTGCCCATGCCTGAGCATATTTGGCTAATAAATGACCGCCATGCAAAACGTCGTTGTTGTCTTTCATCCATCCGGGGGGGCTCCATGGGCTTACAAACATCGGAAGTGTTCCTCCGGCGGCAACAATCGCTTTTTTGATAAACGGAATCCTGAATTTCTCGTCGTGCGCTACATTGAACGATTTGAGGCTTTCGTCTTTCTCTTCGACGTAGGCGTATGTGTCGCTTGAAAAGTCGCAACTGGCAATGTTTGTGCGCGCAAAGTTGTAGCCAATCCCTTTTTCGCGATCGTAGTATGCAGTCAAAAGTTCTTTTTGCGAGGCTTCGGGCAGTTTGGCAAAAACTTCAGCCGAGGCATCGGTTAGCGCACCGCCAACACCGATATAGGTTTGAAAAGTACGGCGCGGATCAATAAAAACACAGATTTGCGTTTCCAGTGGCTGACCAAAATCTTCAAAACGGATGTCTGATGTTTTTGCAAGCCGGAGCGCAGAATCTTTAGCTGTAACAAACACCTGAGCTTTAATGGGGTTTGTTGCAGGAAGTTTTTGAGCGCATAGAAACGAAGAAATTCCGAGCGTCAGAATGAATAATAAAATAAGAGATTTAATCTTGTTCATGGTGATTTTGTTTGTGTTTTCAAAGCTACAAAATTAAGCTAAAACAAAAGAAAAGCCCCTTCACTTTGAATGTAAAGGGGCTTTATTGGATTTTGCTATTTCCTGAATTAGAATTTAAACGGAGTAGATTTGGCGTAAAATTTATAATCCTTAATCACGCCGTTTTCAGAATTGTCAGTACGTGGTAAACAGCGGAAACCTTTGATTTTTACCTCTTCGCCTAAGTCGATCACAATCTGGTGCGGATGCGCAGGTTTTTGTGATTTGTAAGCGGTGTGCCAGAATGTTGATTCCTGATTGTCGAAAACACGGTCGGCCGAATTGTTTTCGGCAGAAACTTCTTCGCTGTCGGCATAAACCAGTTTCATTTGCGAACGCGGAATCATCGCTCCGTTGTCTCCGGTTATTTCAATTTCAGCAAGAGTCGTAAACGGATCATTTTTTTGTGAATTCAACGCCTCGAGACAAACATAGCGGGCAACGATTGTTTTATCAAATGTGACGGTCTTCCAGCCTTGTCCCGCAGCAAACGATCCGGTTTTCAGCGGAATTTCGTTGCTAAGGTCGAGTGCTTGCCCGCTTTTGCGGTGCAGCAATACATCGTAGTTATTTATTTTATCCAGAATAGGTTGGGCAATTCCGGCGATTTTAGCAACCGATGGGCCTTCCAGATCGAGAACAATGATTTCGTTGGCGCCTTTTTTCAGCCAGCAGCCCGGTACATAAAGTGTTTGTTGTGGTCCGATTTTCCAGAAACGGCCAAGATTGTAGCCGTTCACCCATACCATACCTTTTCCCCATTTACTCATATCGAAGTAGGTGTCGCCGACTTTGTTGAGGTTTATTTCAGCGCGATACCAGGCTGGCCCTTCCGACTTTACATCCTTAAATTTCACTGCTTTCTGAAAATTGTAATCAACAGGGAAATTGTATATCTGCCAGTTTTTCAAAAGGGTAGTCTTGCCGTCAGCAACTATTTCAGCCTTCTCGGTAATCCCTTTCCTGTCGATAATGGTTTTGTCAAAATTCACACGGCCCATTCCTTCAACTAAAATGTCGAGTTGAGATTCTTTGCCAATAACCGGCAAATCGATCGAATTTTCGTTCAGGCGGCGTTCAACTTTTCCAATCAGTTTTCCATCGATATAAATCAAAGCCCAATCGTGCACATCGGTCAACACCAGCTTGCTTTTTGTTGCGGTTGGCTTCAGTTTGGTACGATATAAAATTGTGCCCCAGCCCTGATCAAAAAATTCCATGGGCTTAATTTCTTCTGAAAAGTTGGCCTTCGGAAGGTTCTCGAAAAGGTTGGCCGTTTGTGTTAATCCGAATTCAGGAATAACTGTCGTTGCTTTTGGCGCAGGTATTTCGCCCAAAGATTCGCCTTCATTCAGATAATTTTTCAGGAGGTTGCGAACTGCATAGAATTTTTCGGTTGGTAATCCTGCTTCGCTGATAGGCGCGTCGTAATCGTACGAAGCCACGTTGGTACGGTATGGCGGCGAATTTGCGCCTCCCCACTGGCCAAAAGTCGTTCCACCATGAGCCATGTATAAACTGAAGGAAATCTTTTGGTCCATCATGTCTTTCATGCTGCCGATGAAACTGTTCACCGAGCGGGTTTCGTGCGGGCGTCCCCAATAGTCGAACCAGCCCGACCAGTACTCGCCACACATTTTGGGCATTCCGGGATAAAGCTCGCTATATAGTTTAAATTGTTGTTCGATATCCGATCCGGCACCAAAGTTTAGCGAGTTAAATACCCCGTCGATTTGGTAATTGTTGAAATTTGAACTCCAGTCGCAGCGCAAAAGCTGAACTTTATCAAAACCGGCTTTGCGAATTTCGTCGCGGATGGTGCTCATGTATTTCACATCTTTTCCCCAAACTGCATATTCGTTTTCCACCTGAACCATGATGATGTTTCCGCCATTTTGAAGCTGGTAGGGAGCCAGTTGTTTGCCCACTTCGTGAATGAATTTGGTGGCACTTTCCATATACAACGGGTCGTTTAGGTCGCGCACCGAAATGTCTTTCTTTTTGAGCAACCACCATGGTAGTCCGCCCATATCCCACTCGGCGCATACATACGGACCGGGGCGAACAATACAGTACATCCCGTTTTTCTGAATCAGACGAACAAATTCGGCTACATCAGCTTGTCCGGTGAAATCATAATTCCCCTGAACCTGTTCGTGATAGTTCCAGAAAATGTAAATGCAGATGGTGTTCATACCCATGGCTTTGCACATCTGTATCCGTTGTTCCCAATAGGGACGCGGAATACGTGGGTAATGCAGCTCACCGGCGCGTATTACGAAGGGTTTTCCGTCGAGCATGAAGGTATTTTTTCCAACCGCAAACGTGTGGCTCTCTTGTGCTTGCAAGGCGCCTGAGAAAACGATTGTTAAAAAGAGAATGAGTGAAAAGATTCTCATATACAGATTTGATTTATTGATTTAAGTGTCGAAAATACGCTAAAATGAGGTATCTGAAACGAAAAAGGGGCAATAAATTTTTCCGGTGAATAATAAAAATCAGTGGAGAATTTTTCCCTTACTGAAGATTTTATCGAAGGAATAAAATAGAAGAGCCGCTATGTTTCGATTGCATAACGGCTCTTGAAAACACCAGATTGTGATCAGGCATTATTTTAAGAATTCTACTATTTCACCACGCTAAATTTGTAAATGCTTTGGGTTTGGTATGTTTCTCCCGGTTTCAGGATGATTGACGGGAAGTTGGTGTTGTTTGGCGAATCGGGGAAATGTTGTGTTTCGAGCGCAATGGCTTCGCGGTATTTGTAGGGTTTGCCACTTTTGCCTGTGTCGCTGCCATCCATAAAGTTCCCGCCATAGAATTGCAAAGCAGGTTCCTGAGTGAAAATTTCCATTTTACGTCCGCTCACCGGTTCAACAACCGTTGCTGCCCAGCTCATTTCTCCTGAAGTTGGCTTATTCAGTGCAAAATTGTGGTCGTAACCCGGGCCATGTTTCAGCTGGATGTTGGTTTCCACCTGACCCAGATCGGTACCAATAGCTTTGGCTTTCCTGAAATCAAACGGTGTACCTTCCACAGGTTCATTTCCGCCCAACGGAATCAAGGTTGAATCAACTGGCGTATAATTGTCGGCGTTAATGGTCAGGATGTGATCATTGATGGTTCCGTTTCCTTCGCCAGCCAAATTCCAGAAGGCATGATTGGTGAGGTTAACCGGGGTGCTTTTGTCGGTAGTTGCTTTGTAGCTCAACACCACTTCGTTTTTCGAATTCAGCAGGTATTCCATTTCAACACTCAGATTGCCCGGATAGCCCATTTCGCCGTCTTTCGATAAATAAGTCAGTACGATAGATGAATCGGTTACCGCTTTTACATCCCAGATAACATTGTGAAATCCTCCCGGTCCACCGTGCAAATGGTTCACTCCGTTGTTGCATGGAAGCGTATATTCTTGTCCGTCGAGCGTGAATTTCCCTTTGGCAATGCGGTTTCCAACGCGGCCAATCAATGCGCCGTGAAATACCTCTTTGGCTTTCAGATAACCGTCGATGCTGCTGAATCCAAGCACGATGTCGCCCATTTTCCCGGCTTTATCCGGAGTACACAGGCCAACAATGCGCCCGCCATAATTGGTAATGGCTGCCTGAATATTTCCGTTTTTCAGGAAATACAGGTTGGTTTGTTTGCCGTCAATGGTTTTCTGAAAATCTTCGGTTTTCAGTGTGAAGCAGTTTTCGGGCTTGGCCGATTGTTTGGGTGCGCAACTGCTGAATGCAAATGCAGCTCCAAGAACCAGTGATAAAAAAGTAATCCGTTTCATTTTATTTGGTTAGCGTTAAACTCTTGATTAAATCTACTTCTTCCTGTTTATAAGGTTTTCCATCCGGATGGAAAATTTCATGGAACCAAAGTTTGGGTTCCGATCCGTCGGCAATTGGCTCATCCCAGGCATATTTGGTGTTCGATTTTCCTGCTACCAGTCCCCAGTTGATCGCCGCAATGTTTTGTGCCTTCAGCATCGGCATAATATTGGTAAACAAACTGTTGTTTCGGCGGGCCATGTACTCAGTACAAACCAGCGGACGGTTGTAGCGTTTCAGCGTATCAATAGCTGCCTGGTGTTTTTCTGGGCTCTCGTAATTGTGGTAGGTAATAATGTCGGAGTTTTCAACCTGGAATTTGTTCAGGTTCGAAAGCGGCAGGCTCCAAACACCCGAAGACATTGGCTGCGACGGGCGAACTTCCCATCCCCATTCGAACACTTTTTTGAGCAACGGAAGCGAGCGGTCGCCGTATTTTGAGTTTCCTGGTTCGTTGTACAAATCCCAGATGGCAATGCGCTTGTCGTCTTTGAAGGTGGTCAACACATCTTTTACGTAGGCTTCCAAAGTTTTGATCAAAGTTGTATCAGAATAAAGCAAATCGCCCGGATCGCGCACCCAACCTGAGTTGTGAACACCCGGTTTTGGATCGGGTTGTTTGCCGGCTTTGTAAGTGGGGTTCCAGCAATCGTCGAAGAAAACGAAGATGGTTTTTATTCCATGCTTAGTTGCAATATCCAGGTAAGTATTCATGCGGCCTTTAAAACCTTCTTTGTCAACTTCCCAGGCCAGGTGGTGCAGGTAAACGCGCATCACATTCATGCCAATGCCTTGTGCCCAGCCTAGTTCGCGGTTGATGGTAGTGGTGTCGAACGATTCGGCCTGCCAAGTTTCCAACTGGTTGATGGCTGTACTCGGGTTAAAATTACTTCCGCGCAGCCAGCCGTTTTCGGCAGCCCATTGCTGTGCCTGAGCGTCAGTCCAACGAGTTGATACGGGTTCTTTTTTTTCGGTTTTCTTTTGTGGTGGCTGACAGGCGACCAATGCTGTAGCTAAGGCAAATACCAGTAAAAGGGGTCTTTTCATGTGTAATTAAGTTTTACAGTTGTGTTTCAAAATCAAAATTAGCTATTTATTTTTCTCCTGAAGGCAGGGTAATTAGTTGTCCTGCCGGGATTGCTTCGCCAAAGTTTGGAGTTCCGTCGGCCTTCCATTTGAAAGGTTGCATGCGAACATTGCGTTCCCAGCCGGGTTTTGTGGTCTTTTTGGAATGGTAAATAATCCAATCCTCTGAATTATCGGGCGACTTAACAAACGAACAATGCCCTACGCCCAAAACCTGCTCATTTCCTTCGAAAACGGGGCCCGATTTTTTCCAGTTGGCCGGATCGAGCAAATTGCCATCAGCATTTATGAGTTGGAGCATTCCCTGACGGTATTCAACGGTCCACGATTCGCGGCACGAATAAATGACAAAGACCTGGTCGCCGTTTTTGAGGATTTCAGGGCCTTCGTTTAGGTTAAGCGGGCCACCGGTTTCCCAGCTTTCAACTGGCGACGATAGTTTTACGCGCTTGCCTTTCATCGTCCACGGATTTTCCATTTCGCAGATGTACAAATGCTGTTGTGTGGCATCGGTAGTTTCCTGTTTAATCCAGCCCGACCAAATGGCATAAAGCTTATTCCGGTGTTCCAGGATAGTCATGTCAATTGCCCATACATTCGACGAAGGGTCTTCAGGGTTATCGCCCGTGTAGAGTTTTCCCATGTCTTCGTATTCACTGAAAACATCGTCGGTTTTTGAGCGCAATACTCCTGTTCGCTGGTGAATAAATGGTGGCCCCGACTCCCCGGCGGCATAATAAACATACCAGTGCCCCTGAATAAAATGAATTTCAGGAGCCCATACACAATTGCGGTTCCAGCCCGATGTTGGTGCATGCCATATTTTTTTTACTTCGCCTTTTCGTGTTAATTTAGTTGATCTCGAAACATTGATACCGTTATCCGAAGACCAGCAATATATGTATTCATTGTTGTGCTTCACCATCCACGGGTCGGCGCCGTCCCAAACAGGGTTGGTAAATGTTTTTTTTGCATCGTTGGTTATTGTCGGTTCTTTCCCGGAACAGTGCCCAAACGATACAAAGGCAAAGAGTAGGATTGCCAGAAATTTTAACTTATTTATTGCCATTATTTTAATTTTGGGGTAATATAGTTTTTATCAATAGTCATTACTTCTTTTCCGTTCTGTTTTTCGAATTTTACAGTTCCAATGTACATTTGGCGTGGGTGAATTTTGGTTACGCTGTTATGTGCGTGGAAAACAATCCGCAATTTACCTTCTTTATCGGTAAAAATGGCGTGATGTCCCACGCCAACCAGATTACCAGGTTTTTGCAGAATAGGGTTGTTTTCGTATTTGATCCACGGGCCGTTTATGTTGGTGGCTGTAGCTACGCCAATGCCATACATTTGGCTTTCGTAGCTATTGGCAGAGTAGGTCATGAAGTAAACGCCGTTTCGCTTAATCACAAACGGGCCTTCATTTACACGTGGCCATACTTCTTCCCAAGGTTGGGAAACATGAATGCACGGATGGAATGAGCCTGATTTTATGTCGGTTAAATTTTTTTCGAGTTGAGCTACCCAAACATTGTTGCCATCGTTAAACCTTACCCAAAAAAGATAAGGAGTTCCATCATCGTCGATAAATAATGAATTGTCGATTGATTTCTCGGTTTCGAGCATAGGCTTTTGTACTTCCTGCCGAAAAGGACCGATTGGCGAATCGCTGGTGGCTACGCAAATATGCTCGTCAGCTGAATAATACATGTAAAACTTGCCATGAACCGCATACACCTCAGGCGCCCAAAACCATCGGTCGGCCCACGAATCGGTTTTATTCAAGGCAAGCCCATTCTCTGCCCCTGCTGGTACCGACCATGTTTGCAAATCGTCGGAAACATAAACTGCAATACCATTAGGCGATAGGGTTCCATAAGCATAGTATTTTCCTTGCCAGGTTAAAATAAATGGGTCGCCAAGCGGAACTTTACGGACTTCTTCGGGTTGTGCCGGCTGGTCTTTTTTGTCTTCAGCCTTACACGAAACAATATGCAAAGCAGAGAAAACAATGGTTAGCACCAGTATAAATAATCGATTGTTCATCAGTCTAAGTTTTTGGTTTTGAAAATTTAAGTTCGCTCCGAGTTATTCATACCGATTATTATCGGCGACTGGGTTGAAGAGGTTATTTGTATTCTTGCAAAATATTAATTTATCCCCAAAATACGGAGCCTTTGCAAAATTATTGTCAAAACATCGACTGTTTTATTTTTCCAGAAGGGCATTAACACACCACAGATAAGGTGCCTGGCCATGATAATCGCCTTTGTTTCGGGGGCGGTCGAAATAATATTGTTTGTCGTTCTTTTTATTTGTTCCAACACAAACTTCAGATACTGCACCTTTTTCGTCGACATAAGGAACCAGCGCCAACCAGGCCTTGCGGGCAACAGGGCCATACTCTTTGGCGTTGAGCCACCCCTTTTTTACTCCAATAATTAAGGCATACGTAAACATGGCCGATCCCGAAGTTTCGGGCCAATATTCTGGTTCATCAATCAGTTGGTTCCAAATACCACTTTTGCCCTGGTTATTTTTTAAGCTTTCCATCATTTTTTTATAGCCTTCCAGTATGCGTGGCCGGTTTGGATGATTTTTAGGTAAGTCGCGCAGTAATTCGGTAACACCGGCAGCCATCCATCCGTTTCCGCGCAGCCAATAGAAAGGTACATCAGGAGCATGGTAAAAAAGACCATTGGGGCGCTGCAATTCGTCGAGATATAGCGTCATTTCTTTAGCCGCACGGTCGATGTATTTCATCTCTCCGGTAACTTTGTATGCCTGGGTTTGGACGATGGTAATCATATACATATCGTCGATCCACAGGCGTGTTTGCCAAGAGTAACCTTTTGTTTTCCACTCTTTCTGCTCCGGAGTAGCATCGTCGG
>DAOPZV010000152.1:0-9681 GCA_035353575.1 Prolixibacteraceae bacterium
TTAACAAATGGAAGTGAAGTTCTGCCATATCCTGCCTGAAACTCAGGTCGGCCGATTGCACATTCCAGTATAAATCGGCAATATACAGGTATCCCGAAAACAGGTTTTTCCCGTTGGAAATGGGCGTGACTTTTATTTTGTTGATGGTACGTCCCTGTTCGTTGTAAATACCTTCGAGTTTATACCGATAGTTTTGCATGGCAATTTTTCCGAGCGGAGCAACGGGGTCGTCTTTGCTATCCTTGTATATAAAGCCGCCTAAAGCCATGCCAACACCAAGGCCGGGAATGGTAAAATTTTTCATGGTCGAGCGGGTGGCCAAAACCTGCTGTTTCATTTTGTCTGGCAGCTCAAATTCCACTTTGTTAACCGTTTCAACAACCAATGGCTCGTTTATTTTAAGTCCCATTTCCTTCATCTGGCCTTTAAACAGGTTTCCAACACCTTTCATTTGCTCAATTAGTCCGGTGCCTTTCATGTACACTTTGCAAGCGTATTTCGACACCTGTTTCTGGTAATATGGTCCCATGGCAATGGCGCGCCGCACAACATAATAGGCAGGATCTTCGCCCGAAGCCAACACTTTCACTTCGGGTATTTGGTATTCCTGAGTCGCAAGCTGAACATTTTTCTCCTGAAAAGCGCTTCCAATTACCAGTTCAACCGACTGCGTCTGGTAACCCAGGCATTGAAACAGCACGGTGTATTTCCCGGCCGGAAGTTTCAACTCATATTTGCCGTCGATATTGGTGGTTGTTCCGGTGGTAAACTTTGGAACATAAATGGTAGCAAACGGAATGGCGTCGCCCTGAGGAGAAGTAATACGTCCGCGAATTCCCTGCGCCGAAGCAAAAACGATAGAAATAAGAATGAAAAAGATGGAAAGTAAAAGTCCTAATTTCATAAGTATCGGTATCTGATTTTCTTATCTCAAATGTATTTGAATTACTTCTTAACAAGTATGCGAAAAAGTTAAATATACTTAAGTTAACCAGATTGATAAGTTATATGCGTGAAGATATTTTCTCAGAACCTGTTATTTTCTGGAGTAAAAAATTATTCCAACCCGATTCACGTGGTTTATAAGTTCCGGATTTGAAATCTGGGAAAAAATGGAAAGATCGAATGTGTATGGCAATAGCAAATCGTCGAGTTCCCATGAAATTTTATTTAAAACGGTAGTGTTAAGTTTCTCGCCCGTCAAAGTTAGATCAATATCTGAAGCTGGCTTGAAATTTCCCTTCGCACGAGAACCATATAAGGTGGCTGTTTCAACTTCCGGATGATTCCGAAATATACAGCAAATCGCTTCTATTACCTCGTCTGTTAACCCGTAGCTCATAATTCCCTATCAAATAGCCCCATGTTTTCTCTGGTTTTCAACGAATACATTTTTGTCAGAAAATCGAGGAACAAGGGATGGTATATTGCGATAATTTTTTGAATGATTTCTTCAGCAGTTTCTTCGTTATAGGTATGCGACGTCTCATTGCGGCTCTTAATCATGTCCATCCAACTTTCCGGGTGTGCGATCAAACCCATTTTAAATGCTTCGCGTGTCGCATCGCGGGAGCCCTGTATCTCGGAATTACCTTGGTATTCTGCATAATCCTTCATCACATTCCAAGCCAGCTGATGAGTATATTCAAAACGTTGAATCAACCCCTCCTTCAATATTTCCTGACGTTGCTTCTCAATAGGCAAAAATCCTTCAGTATCTTCTTGAACAACTTCAACCGCAGAAGAAAGCTTTTTGATGGCTTTTTGATAATTAGAGAATCTTTGTTCCCAGCGAATATCCTTTTGTTTCGAATTCATACCGGAAAATTACTAAGAAATATTTACTTCCGAATGTGGTGCGGCAAATCCGTCGGAATTTCAAACGACATTTCAACCACGCCTTTGAATTCGCCGTTTTCCATCCACGGCGTTTGATGAATCATTTTTCGGATGCCGTTTTTCTCGATGGTGTATGAATTGGCAAAAGGTTCGGCCAGCATTTTCAGCAACAAACTGCGCGATGGTTCCGGATGACATTCAATCAGGCTCTCGCCAATCATGTCTCCCCCACCCGATTTGGCAAACTGCGTCTTCGACCTATCGTTCATATAAACAACAATTCCATCGCGGTCGCAAACAGTTATTGCCCCCAAAAATCCGTCAGTCCAGTTCATTCCTGAATTATTATTTGTAATTGATTATTTATTATTGAGTTGCAGGTTAAATTGTCAAATTGCTAAATTGTTAACCATACAGCTATTTGGCAATTCAACCATTAATCATTTTCAAATCCCCAAATTTCCAATTCCTCAAATCGCCTTATGCTTTTGGTTTGTGCTGATAAAAGCGTACCCAGTCCACCTCAAAGGTGTGTGGCAAATGATCGGCTCCATCGCCAACCACAATCGATGCAATATTCAGGTGCATCCTGGTATTCGGAACATCCTGAGTAATCGTATAAAGTTCTCGTCCGTTCACTTTCCAGGTTAAACTGTGCGAACTCCATTCAAGGCTGAAAATATAATATTCACCCGATTTGAGTCCGTTAATATCTTCGCATTGCGCATTGATTCCTGCCGAACTTTTCGAAAGTAAGCCGACACGGTTTTTAGCGCCAATCTCAACCAGGTTTATCTGCGGCGAGGCTTCCTCTCCCAGCAGGTAAATAGCATCAACAAAATTCGGCGATGGTGTGTATTTAACCTTCACCTCCAAAATTCCATGTTTCCACCATTCAATGCCAGCGGTTGAAACAATTCCTGAAGAATAGTCGAAACTCTGTTCAACAAAACCAAACGGAATCTGCCAAAGCATCCCGCGAGTGGCTTCTTTTCTTACCTGTATTTTCAGGGTATTAAATTCAATGGAAACATTCTTCCCTTCAGTAAAAGCATGCAGATCGCCCATCTGCGAAAAATTCCGCCCCAAAGCCTGTTGTGCCCAATGCGATTGTGTTGACCATTTTTTATGATCGAGACTTCCTGCTTTGAAATTATCCTCAAAAATCAAATCCCACTTTTTAAAGAAAGAGAACGCATCTACCTTGTTATACTTTTGGTAATTGATCAGTTGCGGAAGTTTCTTTAGCTCGGCAAATCTCAGTTCCTTTGCATGGTCGCCGGTTTTTTCCCATTTGTGTTTGTCTTCGAGATATGCTATCCTGTTTTTAAACTCAGCAGTCTCCACTATTTTCTTCAGTTCGTCGTATCGTTTGCGCTCGGGCGATTCTTTAAATTGCTCGTAATTATGGTATTCTTTCGATTTTGCAAATTGTTCGTAAAAGCTAATATTATCCGATTCCTTCAGTTTGTGAAACTGTGTATTTAGGGCAAACTCTTCGCTTTTTTCATCCTTTTTCTTCTTCGAATCAAACGAAGTGCTGTGAACTTTTTCTCTCAGTTTTTTATAAGTTGCCAATTCTTCGGAAGCCAAAATTTTCTGAAAACGTTTCAGGTCATCAGAACCAAGCGTTTGATAAAACTTCTGAAGATGCCGGTTTCTGCCAAGCTTATTGTACTCCGACAATTGGGCTTCTTCCTTGCTTCCTCTCAACGACAAATGCTGAATTTCCTGCTTTTGCTGCAAGAATGTTGGCGATTTCAGGAGTAAGTCGAGTTCATTGTACTCTTTCAATTCGGCCGACTTCTCGAATTCACAATACATTTTATAATCAGCGAGCAAGGCATCATGTGCAGCTTCAATTTTTGCGGTTGATTTAATCAAGCCAAAGGTCTGGGCGAGAAACAGTTTAAACGACATATTCAGTTCTTTTTTGTCCGGATTTCGATGCTCTAAAAATAATAAATAAAACAAACATCTTCATTCTTTCAGCGACTTCCGATAAAAAACGTTAAATTCAATCAAAAATTATGCGAACACAATAGGTGTTTCACACTATTTCAACTGTCAGTAAATTGCACATATCAAAAAACCGAAAACAGAATAACAATGAGAAATCTGCTAAAACTGCTCGCCGTAATTGCTTTAACATTCTCGTTAAGCACCTCGTTTGGACAGAATTTTCTTGAAAAAGAATATAAACCTGGTAAAACGTATGTTTTGCTTGCACATCCAACAGTACCAAACATCGAAACCATTCGTTTTTTGCTGAATAACAAACTTCTTCAGTTGCACGACGTTGAGTTTGTCGGAGTCTATTCAACCGCCGAAGCCTACGATTACGAAAAAACGCTCGCACTTTTGAAAAAACCCGAAATGCAGATATTTCATTTACAGAAGGTAGGCGAAGTAATGAGCTCATCTCAAATCTACCATCAAAACGAGTGGACTCCAATTTTCAAAAAATTATTCGATTGCTCCGTTGGCATTTTCTTCTTTGGCGGCCCTGACATTCAACCTGAAGTGTATAAACAGGAAAATAAGTACTCCGTTGTTACCGATCCCAACCGCCATTTATTTGAACTAAGCTTTCTGTTCCAGATTCTTGGAGGTTATCAAAATGAGCAATTTAAGCCATTTATTACCGAAAAGCCGTTCTATTTTGTGAGTGGCTTTTGCCTTGGCCTGCAAACCATAAATGTTGCAACCGGAGGTACACTTACTCAGGATATTCCGGCACAGACCTACAACAAAAAAACTCCCGAAGAAATTCTGAAACTTAAAAAAGATCAGTTGCATCGCAATTACTGGCAGGAAATTTCGAAAGATACAGCGCTAATGGGCATTAGTTTCCACCAGATCGAATTCACCGCACATCCGTTTTTTCTTGAAAAAGTCAGAGCCAGTGCTAAATTTAAACCAACAGTTTTAAGTGCCCATCACCAGGCTATCGACGAGCTGGGTAAAAACATAATCGTAACAGCAACCTCGCTCGATGGAAATGTAATTGAAGCCATCCAGCACCGCTTATACGAAAATGTCTTTGCAGTGCAATTCCATCCTGAAGTACCAGATTTATACAAAGAAGGTGCAAAAAAGAAATTCGCACCAACCGATACGCCAAAGTCGTACTACGAAATGCTTTCTCCTGAAGATCGCGAGTTTCATCAGAAATACTGGGATTTAATTAGTCGCTCAATTAAAACATCGATCAAAGCACAGTACGAAAAAAAGTTTGAACCCTCGGGTACCCAGAAAAAGTGAGCTTTACGTTAATGTAACACATATTTATACTTTTACCCGTTCTGTCATTCAATCCATCAGTCTTTCAGTTCGTATCAGATAAAGTTCTATTTTTGCAGCTCGAAAAAATTGAAGATACAGAATGAGTAATCAAGCAGAAATTCAGCGCAGAAGGACATTTGCCATCGTTAGTCACCCCGATGCCGGGAAAACCACATTGACCGAGAAATTATTGCTTTTCGGGGGCGCCATTCGGGTTGCCGGAGCCGTTAAAAGCAACAAAATCAAGAAAGCCGCCACGTCCGACTTCATGGAAATCGAGCGCCAGCGTGGTATTTCGGTGGCCACTTCGGTAATGGGTTTCGAGTACCTCGACTACAAAGTGAATATTCTGGATACACCCGGTCACCAGGACTTTCAGGAGGACACCTTCCGCACGCTGACTGCCGTTGATAGCGTAATTATTGTGATTGACGCAGCCAAAGGGGTTGAGCCGCAAACCGAAAAACTGATGAATGTTTGCCGTATGCGCAAAACGCCGGTAATCGTGTTCATTAACAAACTCGACCGTCCAACCGGCGATACCTTCGAGTTGCTCGACGAAATCGAGAAACAACTGCAAATCAGCGTAAACCCGTTGAGCTGGCCAATCAACAACGGCCCCGACTTTAAAGGCGTTTACAACATTTATAACAAAAGCCTGAATTTGTTTAAAGCCAACGTTCAGGAAATTGAAGCCGGAATTTCGTTCTCCGACATCGAGAGCCCCGAACTGGAAAATCACATTGGCAAAGATGCCGACAAACTGCGCGAAGAACTGGAATTGGTTTACGGCGTTTACCCTGAACTGAATATTGAAGAATATCTGGCCGGAAACCTCGCGCCTGTTTTCTTCGGAAGTGCGCTTTACAATTTTGGTGTTCAGGAATTGCTCGACACATTTGTTGAAATAGCGCCTTACCCGCGCCCAAGCCAGACCGAAGAACGCACCATTTATCCTGAAGACGAAAAATTCAGCGGATTCGTATTTAAAATTCACGCCAACATCGACCCGAACCACCGCAGCCGCATCGCTTTCGTGAAAGTTTGCTCCGGAAGGTTCGAGCGCAACAATAATTACACCCATGTCCGCTCCGGAAAATCGTTCCGCATTTCAAGTCCTACAGCCTTCATGGCCGCACAAAAAGAAGTGATTGAAGAAGCTTATCCTGGCGATATTATTGGGGTACCCGATAACGGAACCTTCATCATCGGCGACACGCTGACTGAGGGCGAACTGATCCATTTCAAAGGTATTCCTAGCTTTTCTCCGGAACTGTTCCGTTTTGTGGAAAATGCCGACCCAATGAAAACCAAACAGCTAAATAAAGGCGTCGATCAATTAACAGACGAAGGCGTAGCGCAGTTGTTTACCAGTGTTTTCAACGGCCGCAAAATCATTGGAACAGTTGGCCAGCTTCAGTTCGAGGTTATTCAGTACCGCCTGGAACACGAATACAACGCCAAATGCCGATTCGAACCAATGTCGATGTATAAAGCCTGCTGGATCGAGAGCGACAATCCAAAAGCATTGGCTGAATTTAAGAACCGCAAACACCAAAAAATGGCTCTTGACAAGCGTGGTCGCGATGTGTTTATGGCCGACTCTCAGTTTATTCTCGACATGGCTCAAAGCGAATTCAAGGAAATTAAATTTCATTTCACTTCAGAGTTTTAGCCAAAAGATTCAACACATATTAAAAAGATCGGATGAACCCTCGTCATCCGATCTTTTTTTGTTTAGTCATATTCGTTGGTGTCCGGTTAAAAATTCGATATTCTTCGCTTCGCTCAGAATGACGGCCATTTACAATAGTATTGAAGTCAGGTTAGGTTTACGGCGAAGTCGTAAACCTAACCTGACTTCCTCAGCTACTAGATGATTGTCATTTCGAACGAAGTTAGAAATCTTAACTTAATGCACATCGAAAAGATTTTGTGAACAATAAGGGCTACCATATTTTCGCTCCTACGGAGCTCCAAAACACATAAAGCTCTCATAAATACATACAATATAACCATTTGAATACAAAAATCAATCTGTACTAATCGGTGTAATCCGTGGTATTCTTTCAAAATGACTATATTTTTAGTCAATTTTAACTAAAAATACTTGCTTGACTAAATTTATAGTCATATATTTGTTTCGAAGGATTGACAAATCAAAAACTGATAGATATGCAACTGACAAAAGCTGAAGAACAAGTAATGCAACACCTTTGGGACTTAGGCGAAGGACTGGTGAAAGACATTCGCGACCGGTTCGACGACCCTAAACCTGTGCGGAATACAGTTTCAACTGTTTTGCGAATCCTGGAGAAAAAGGAATTCGTGTCGCACCGCACCTACGGCAATGTGCATGTGTATTATCCTTTAATTTCAAAGGAAGAATACTCCCGAACTCAGCTTTTTGGACTAATGAAAAGCTATTTCAATAACTCGTTTCCGGCTATGGCTTCGTTTTTTGCCCGCGAAAAAGACCTGAGTATTCAGGATTTGGAGCAACTGATGGAAGAAACAAAACGTGAACTTTCAAAAGAATAAAAATCAACATTATGGAAGCATTTGCACTTTACCTGTTTAAATCGTCGGTCTGGCTGGCCGGATTTGCTGCTGTTTACTTCCTGTTTCTTCGAAACGAACGTTTTTTTGTTCTCAACCGCATTTTTCTGGTTGCCGGAATTGTATTTTCGGTCGTTTTTCCATTTTTCACCTGGCACTACACAGTTATATTTCCAATTATGCCAACCGTGAATGTTGATGAGCCACAGGTTCAGGCAATTGGCATGGTGAAAGAGTCCTTTCAGACCAAAGATTTGTTGTTGTATATTTATATTCTTGGAGCACTATACCTGATTTACAGACTGATTAAGCAAACCATATCGGTTTGGCAACTCATCCGAAAATCAGAAACTCTTCATTTCAACTCGGTAAAACTGATCCGCAGCGACCGATACCCTGCTTCGTTTTCATTCTTCTCGTTTGTGTTTGTCAATCCTTCAACGCACGAGCACGAAATTAACGAGATTGTGAACCACGAGCAGGAGCATATCCGTCAGCTGCACTGGATTGATTTACTGTTGTTTGAAATCCTCTGCACGATTCAATGGTTCAACCCTATAGTCTGGATTTACGGGCGGTTCATTCGTCAAAACCATGAATTTCTGGCCGACGAGTACGCCATAAAACGATCGCCCAACCCAGCCATTTACCGTGCAGCACTACTCAACCAAATGTTCGGAGTACCGGTGATTTCGCTGGCCAATTCGTTCAATTATTCAATCAATAAAAAGAGATTTAACATGATGAAACAGATAACATATTCACCTTTCAGGAAACTTAAACTTTTGCTGGTGCTGCCTTTAATCGCGGGAGTTTTCTATGCTTTTGCCGCGCCCGAATATAAGTTCGTTCAGGCTAATCCGGAACAAAAGGATAATCTGTCTCAAAGTCAAACTGAAAACAAAACAAATCCGACTAATTTCTCTCAGGAAAAAGTCGTAAAAGGAACAGTTATAAACGAGCAAGGCAAACCTCTCAGAGGAACCTCGATAATCATATCTGGAACTACAATTGGTACAATGCCGGATGAAAATGGAAACTTTGAGTTAAAGGCGGTTGACGATTCTCCCATTGTTTTTTCGTTTGTGGGATTTCAAACTCAAAAAGTAAAGCCCAACTTCGAGAAAGAAATGGTTATTACTATGAAGCGGGCCGTCATTGGAATTGAGGAAGTTGGAAATAAGCCCTCCGATTCTGAAATTTTTAGAACCTCGGGGCCAGTTCTCACTTTTGTTGACGGAAAAGAAATTTCAGAAGAAGATTTTAAGAAGATTAAACCTGATCAAATAGAAAGGATCAGCGTTCTTCGGAAAAAGGAATTCACTGACAAATACGGAGAGAAAGGCAAAAACGGAGTGGTTCTTATCACCTTGAAAAAATCACCGGCAGTTGAATTCTCGGCAAAAGAAGTTGAGGCTAAAAATGAGGGAGATGTGACAATTAAAGAACCTCAAACATTAAATATCAAAAGTAAAGACGGGAAACAACCGTTACTGGTCATTGATGGCGTCATTTCCAAAGATAAAAAAGTGGAAGACATTGATCCCAATACCATTCAATCGATGAGCGTTTGGAAAGATGAACAAGCCATTGAAAAATACGGAGAAAAAGGAAAAGAAGGGGTAATTGAAATTGCTACTAAATCGGCTTTACAAAATAATCAGCCACTTTATATTCTGGATGGAAAAGTTTTGGACAGAGCTCCGTCATTCGATGATTTATCGCCTAAGAACATTGCTTCTGTTGAAGTTCTAAAAAACGAATCAGCAACTGCATTATATGGTGAAAAGGGCAAAAACGGTGTGATTGTTATAACCTCAAAAAACAAAAATTCGGCTGTAACTATTCGCAGCAACGGCAATGACAAAAATCCGTTAATCGTTATCGATGGGGTTATTTCAGCAAAAAAGATGGATGATATTAAGCCGGAAACCATTGAATCTATCAATGTTTTGAAAGGCGACATGGCAATAAAAAAATACGGAGAAAACGGCAAAG
>DAOPZV010000153.1:0-9680 GCA_035353575.1 Prolixibacteraceae bacterium
GAATTTGAAATGACTTCAACCAAACAAAACTGATTATGAACCAATTACTACATAAATATCACGTTCTTTCGCTTTTCCTTATAGCGGCGATTCTGTTTGTTTCCTGTAACGAAAAAGCAAAATCGCACGCTGAAGGCGAAGTGTACAAAGATGTTCCTTTCATTCAGGAAACCCACGATGGCTATAAAATCAGTGAAAATGCTGACGACAACGATGTGCGAAGCATTGCCGTTGATAAACAATCGAATGTATGGATTGCAACGGCAACTGGGATTTTCAGGAAGAATGCAGCATCAAGAGAATGGAAAGAAATCTTTTCAAGAGAAAACAGGGGCCCGGGCTACTCGGTGGTTGTAAAAGAGGATGGAACAGTTCTCCTCGGAACATGGAACGGCCTTTACTCGTGGGCTGACCATCAGTTAAAAAAGGAAGAAGGACCAGTACCGCCAATTTCAGGGATCTGCACATCAGGCGACGAAACTTATGCTTTGGGGCCTCACGGAGTTTGGCAACAAGCCGGAAGCAAATGGAAGCCGTTGGAATACAACATTGCCCGTTCGGTGCGGTGTTCTGCCACGAATGGCAAAGGTAGCCTGTGGGTGGGTACCGATGCCGGAGTTTATCTTTGTAAAAAAGGACAAACGAATCTTTATCAAAATACTGCGGAGTTAATCAGCTCGTATGTTCGTGCAATTGGTTTTGCTCCCGGGGGCGAGTGCTGGGTTGGAACAATGGGCGGAGTCGCCATTCGAAAGGACGAAAAACTGCAAAAGAAAATCACTCATGCCGAAGGACTTGCCAATTCGTTTGTAACCTGCATTGAGCCTTCGCCTGATGGAACAATGTGGGTAGGAACTGAACTCGGAATCGTAAGGTTCGACCGAAATCTAAAACCGTCGTTACGGTTTAGCCGTCGCTGGCTGATGAACGACAAAGTGAACGATATTGCTTTTGATCGGGATGGAAATGCCTGGGTGGCGACAGCTGGCGGGGTGAGCCAGATTAAACGGAGCTCTATGAATTTGGCGAATAAGGAAAAGAATTTCTACGGACAACTGATGCGGCGTCACATGCGCGAACCGTGGACCTGCGGGAGTGTGTACCTCGAAATTCCGGGCGACACCGCTTCGTGGAGGCATGAAGATGATGACAACGATGGCGAATATACAGGCGGATATTTGGCTATGGAATGTTTCAGGTATGCTGCTACCAAATCCGAAGATGCCCACACCAAGGCCCGAAAAGCTTTCGACTTTTTACGTCAGCTACAAACGGTGACCGGAACCGCAGGCTTTTTTGCACGTTCAATAGTTCCGCCGACATGGAATAAATTGCACGACGAAAACCGGAAATATACACCGCAACAAATTGCCGATAAGCTGGTGGAAGATCCGCGCTACAAACCGGTTGAAAACAGATGGAGACTTTCGGCTGACGGCAAGTGGTTGTGGAAAGGCGATACCAGTACCGACGAAATGGACGGTCATTTCATGGCGTATTTCTATTTTTATGAATATGCTGCCAATGCTGAGGAAAAGCAGATGGTACGCGATCATGTCAGAAAAATTATAAACGAGTTAATCCGCACAAATTACAATTTGGTTGACATCGACGGAACCCATACGCATTGGGCCGTTTGGTCGCCCGATCAAATAAACAATGATCCGGACTGGTCTTCGGAAAAAAGCCTGAATTCGCTCGAATTGCTGGGCTACCTGAAATTTGCTTATGGAATTACCGGAGACGAAAAATACCAGAAAGAGTACACCCGGTTGATTGAACAGGAAGGCTATCTGGAAAATGCCCGAAAGGTGAATGAGAAGAATCCGGCCTGGCAGATTTATTTTGACCGGACGCTGGAAGGCTACACATTCCCATTGCTTTTCAGGTACGAAACCGATCCAAAAATAAAAGCAGTTTATACTGAAATGCTTGAAAAATGGATGGCTGATCAGAAAGATGGCGAAAACCTGATCAATAATCTTGCTTATACGATTTGCACCGGCAAGAAAATCAATGTCAATCAAACGATCGATTTTCTGAAAGATGCTCCGCTCGATTTGGTTGAATGGCCCATCGATCATTCGTTGCGTGAAGACGTTAAACTGGTTAGATATCCAATTCTGGAGGAAGTTCAAATCGATCAGTTGCCTCCTGCAAGTATGCGGGCTACCGTTCGTTGGGATAAAAATCCATGGTCGGCACGGCAGGGAAACCTTCATGCCATGCGCGAACCCGTTTTTTGGCTCTGGCCCTATTGGGAAGCCCGGTATTTAGGAATAATTCAATAAAACGATAAGCTATGAATAAAATTTTCAACTATTTGAGTTTGGCACTTGTAGTCCTGATTTTAACAAATGCTCCAATAAAAGCTCAGGATAACATGCTCTGCCGCGACGCCTACTGGACCGAAGATGAAGCAGCGGTGATGATGAAAAAGTGGGCGACGGAGTGGAAAACCAAGGCCGATTGGGAAAAGCGCGCCGATGTAATTCGTCAGGGAATTATTAAAGGGATGAAATTTGACCAGATGCCAAAAGTTGACAACAGTTTCAAACCCATCATTAACAGCACGCGCACGATGGATGGCTATATCGTTGAAAATATCGCCATTGAAAGCTTTCCCGGATTTTACATCACCGGAAATTTGTACCGCCCCATCAAGGCTGACAAAAAATGTCCGGCCATTTTGAGCCCTCATGGACATTGGGAAGATCGCCGGTTTAGCGCCGACGTGCAAACCCGTTGCGCCTGCTTTGCCCGCATGGGAGCTGTGGTTTTTGCTTACGACATGGTTGGATATGGCGACTCGAAACAAGTGAATCACAACATTTCGATTGCCCTGCTTTTGCAGACGTTCAACAGCAAACGCGTGTTGGATTACCTCGTGACGAGGCCCGATGTTGATTCTGAAAAGATTGGCATTACGGGTGAATCGGGTGGAGGAACACAAACCATCATGATCACCGCTTTGGATAATCGCATTAAAGCTTCGGTGCCTGTGGTCATGGTTTCGGCCTACTTCTTTGGTGGTTGCAATTGCGAGAGCGGAATGCCGGTGCACAAAAGCGATCATCATCAAACAAACAATGTCGAAATTGCTGCTCTTTGCGCTCCACGTCCGATGCTACTTGTATCCGACGGAGGCGATTGGACCAAAAATACGCCTAAAATTGAAATGCCTTATCTCCAGAAAGTTTATGCCTTGTACGATGCCGAAAGTCGGCTGGATAATGCACACTTTCCCGGAGAACGGCATGGGTACGAAGCCAGCAAGCGCTTTCCGGTTTATAATTTCTTCGATCGTTACCTTGGGCTTCATGCCGGACGGATATACAAGGACAAATTCGACGAAAGTTTTGTGACTGTTCTTCCGAAAGAGGCATTAATGGTTTTCAATGAGCAAAATCCTGTACCGACCAATGCTCTGAAAGGAGACGAGGCGGTGTTGAAATACCTGAATTTGAAATAATTTACCATTAGACTATTTACGATTTACTATTAAAAATCAGTAAGTGGTCAATCGTAAATAGTAAATAATTAAATCGTAAATACTTGATATGAAGATATTAAAATCATTTCTGTTCCTCGCGTGTCTGGGAATTTCGTTGTCCCTTTCAGCAAAGAAACACGATTCTGTTCGAATTGGTATGTGCACCGATGTTCATCTGCCCACCATGCACGATGCTGAATACCGCATCACCACGTTCATCGATGCCATGAAAAAGGAAAAGCCTGATTTTATTATTGAATTGGGTGATTTTTGCACTCCTGAACCAAAATATGCCAAATACTTCGAGATCTGGAATTCTTTTCCCGGCGATAAATACCATGTGATTGGCAACCACGAAATGGATGGAGGAACTTTGCGCGAGAAAGCAATTGCCTATCGAGGCATGAAAACCGGCTACTACTCGTTCGAGAAAAATGGCTTCCATTTTATTGTTCTCGACGGAAATGACAAGAAGAATCCTGAAGCCAAAGGATACAAGCAATACATTGGCGCCGAACAAAAGGCCTGGTTTCAAGCCGATTTAGCTTCGTCCAAATATCCGGTAGTTATTTTTTCGCATCAGGGATTGGCGCATTACAGCAGTGCTGACGAAGAATATGGCGTTGAAAACTACAAGGAAATGCAGGCTATTCTGGAAGCACACAATACAAAAAATCCTGGTTGCAAAGTAGTTGCCTGCTTCAATGGTCATACCCATTATGATTATGCCGAAAACATTAACGGGATTTGGTATATTACCATTACTTCCATGTCGTATCACTGGCTGGGAGAAAAATATGTGAATATTCAGTATGGACCTGAAGTAGATAAAAATTTCAAATGGATAAAATATACTGCTCCGTTTAAAGATCCGCTGTTTACCGTTGTTGAGATATCGACGAAAGGCTACATCAAAATAGCCGGTAAAAAGTCGGGATGGGTTGGGAAAACTCCATGGGAGATGGGATACCCGGAAAACCTGAAAAAGTATATGCGACCTGAAATTTCGGAACGAAATCTGAAATTTAAGCTGAAATAAACTGAATCAAAAGTTAAAACCTACAATCATGAGTACAGCAAACAATGGATTTTCACGAAGAAGTTTTATTGGTACTACGGTGGCAGGGGTAGCCGGAACTTTAGTGGCTGGCCGGTCAGAAGGCCAGAGTGCTGCTTCCTATAAGCGTATCGTTGGTGCTAACGACCGCATCAACATTGCCTTTTTAGGCTGTGGTAATCGAAGCAAAGGACATCAGAATATGGTGAAAATGTCGGAAAAAGACAAGAACCTTGGGGTTGTTGCCGTTTGCGATCTTTGGAGTAAGAATCGGGAAAAAACAGCTGCCCGTTTGAAAGAAAAGTTTGGATATGATGTTAAGCAGTTCAAGTATTTCGAGGATTTGCTTGCTATGCCCGAACTGGACGCGGTAATGATTGCAACCGGCGATTTTCAGCACGCCAAAATTTTAGCGGAGGTTGTTAAAGCCGGGAAGGATTGTTATTGCGAAAAGCCTATGGCTATCGATGTTGAGGAAGCAAAATATGCACGCGAAACCGTTTTGGCATCCAAACAGGTGGTACAAATGGGATCACAGTGGGTAAGCGAACCTGTACAACGAAAAATTCGTGATATCGTTCGTTCAGGCCGAATCGGACAAATTACGAAAATCTAGCAGGTTTGGAATGACAACGGTCCGCGCTGGCACGACCCCGAGCGGCAAACTGTAAAAGATATCCGACCGGAAGACACTGACTGGAACCGCTGGCTGTTGGGTAAGCCATACGAGCCTTTCGATCCGTGGAAATATTTCGAGTTTCGCATATTCAGGCAATATTCAGGAGGAATTACATCGCAGTGGATGAGCCATGCCATCGGGTTGGTGCACTTTTATACCGATACAGCTATCCCAGATTCGATGGTTGCGCACGGTGGAATTTTTGGATGGCCCGATATTCGCCAAAATCCTGATACATTCCAGGCCTTGGCATCATACGACGATGCAAAATTTCTGTATTCCTATTCATCGAGTTATGCCAACAAATTTGGCGATTACACCTGCATTCGCGGAAAAGAAGCAACACTGTTTGCTCATGGAGGTGAAGGAAGCCCGCGTTGGTTCCTGATTCCCGAACATCAGGATTTGCCCGGTGGATTCGATTTCTTCAATGGGATGGCCGATCTGGTGAAAAGCGGAAAAGCCGAGATTATTACCACCGAAGAATACAATAACCAGTTGCCACCAACCAGATTGAGCGACGACAGCAAATACCACATGGATAATTGGGCCGATTGTATGCGAAACCGGAATCAAAACACGAACGGCAATATTCATACCGGTTATTGGCATTCGGTCGGAACCATTATGGCTACCCGTAGCTATCGTGAAGGCAAAAAGCTGTATTGGGATCGAGAAAAGGAAGAAATTGTTGATCGCCCTCTAAAGTTGTAATTTGATTGGCTGCGACGAAATAACATAAATATTTAAACCGATATGAAAAGCGAGTGAGTTTCCTTTCGGTGTCGAATGGTTGTTAGGTGTCTAAATCTTAGCCAGTAATGACGACTTTACAAAATATTATCAGTTTCGGTTAATATTTTATTTTGGTAAGCGCCAGATATGAACTAAATTTGAGAAACTTATATTCCAAACCGACAGGCAAAAACGATATAACCTAAATTAGTTTAAATCAAGTTGTTTTAAAATTATGAAAAAAACATCTCTTAACGACATCGCTCAACGGCTTGGGGTATCCAAAACTTTAGTGTCCTTTGTGCTGAATGGCCGGGGAAAAGAGTTTCGGATCAGTGATGATATATGCAAAAAAGTTATCGATACGGCAAAGGAAATGAATTATCAGCCAAATCGAATTGCTCAGGGGCTTCGAACCGGAAAAACCAAAACAATAGGTCTGGTAATTGCTGATATTGCTAATCCTTTCTTCGGAAAGCTTGGTCGCGAAATTGAGCAGGAAGCCTCAAAACACGGATATCGGGTAATTTTTTGCAGTTCCGACGAAAACGCCGAGAAGTTTAAGCAGCAAATTGCAATGCTTCAGCAAAGTCAGGTTGATGGCTACATTATTTCACCGCCAATCAATAGTGAAGATATCATCAAATCGCTTGTCAAAAGCCATATTCCAATGGTTTTAATCGATCGTTTTTTTCCTGAAATTGACACCAATCACATTATTGTCGACAACTTGGATGCGGCCTATAAAGCGACTTCGCATTTAATTGCACTAGGCCGAAAACGCATTGCCAACATTACGCTCAATATGGATTTGATCAACATGAAAGAACGTACTGAAGGTTATAAAAATGCGCTGATTGATCACGGAATTGCTCCTGATCCTGAAATGATTAAGATTTTGCCGTTCTCGCACGATAACACCGATGTCAATAAGGCCATCAATGAATTGGTGGGCGACAGAGATAATTTGAAAGTTGATGCTATTTTGTTTTCGACCAGTAAACTTGGTGTGATGGGAATTGAATGCATTTCGTCGCTGGGAATTAAAATCCCTGATGATGTTGCTGTTGTAAGTTTTGATAACGTCGATGCTTACAAAATTTGCGTGAGCCCTGTCACGGTTATCGGACAACCATTACAGGAAATTGGACAGAAGGCTGTTGCAATCTTGCTGGATGACATTTTGGGTAAGAGGAGGGCTGGAAATAAGACACAGAAACTAAAATTGTTAACAGAATTAATCATCAGAAAATCCAGCGGCGCTTAATTTTTTATACTTTTGCTAAATCGATTTAGTGATTAGCCAATTTGTTGTTTACGATGGTAATCAACTGATTTATTGATTTATATATTGTTTTTATAAATGTGTGAGATGAGAATAAATATCCAATAATTGATTGATCCAGGTGTGGAATTTTAACAATGAGAAGGCATCTAAAACATCATATCGTAGTTCGAAAATGAAAACATTGATTTGCATTTTGCTGATTTTGGCAGCGTTTAAGGTTGATGCTCAAATAAATGAGACTTTTTCGTTAAACGGCAAATGGATATTAAATTATGGCTTGTATGATAAAAAGGCTCCAACAACGCCTGACGAACTTAAACTGTGCAATTGGCCGTCTATAAATGCTAATGTTCCTGGAAATGTTGAACTTGATTTGTATAATTCAGGGATTGTTAAGAACCCCGAAGTTGGCAATAATATTTACAAATTGCGAAAATATGAGGTCTACCAATGGTGGTATAGCAAGAACTTTGATTCGCCAAAATTAAACGAAGGAGAACGTGCTGAGCTTGTGTTTGACGGATTAGATTGCTTTGCAACGATTTGGGTTAATAATGAAAAAATTGGCTCGACCGATAACATGCTAATTGTTCATAAATTCGATATTACCAATTTACTCAAACCCACTGGAAATCTACTTGTAATTCGCATTGATCCAGCCGTAAAAGAAGGACAAAAATATATTCAGGGAGTTGTAGGGTCACGAATGGATAATGCCGCCGAATTTTCGCGCGTTCGAAAAGCACCCTCAATGTATGGCTGGGATATTATGCCTCGTTTGGTAAGTGCCGGTCTTTGGCGTGACGTTCATATTGACATTGTTAAACCTACCCATTTTGAACAGGTTTACTGGATTACCAATCGGATCGACCTGAACAAAAAAGAAGCGTCAATTGTGCTTGATTGGCAATTTACATCAGATTATCCTACCATCGATAGTTTAACAATGGTAGTTTCATTGGAAAAAGATAAGCAACATGTTTTCAGGCAATCGTATGAATTGTACAATCACTGTAGTAGAGAACGTATCAATTTGAAGAACGTCGATTTTTGGTGGCCTAAAGGCTACGGAAATCCATCTCTTTATAATGCAACCTTACAAATTGTCGATAGAAAAGGAACTGTTTTAGACGAAAATAAGCAGAGAATTGGGATTCGAACCGCTGATCTTATTCGAACTGAAATAACCACACCTGAGGCTCCAGGCGAATTTGTTTTCATGGTAAACGGCGAGAAAATTTTTGTCCGTGGAACAAATTGGGTACCACTTGATGCTTTTCACAGCAGGGATAAAAACCATGTCAAAGAGGCTATTGCTATGATTTCTGACTTGAATTGCAATATGATCCGTTGCTGGGGGGGGAATGTTTATGAGGACAAACTCTTTTATGATTTGTGCGATGAAAATGGCATTATGGTTTGGCAAGATTTTGTTATGGCATGTAACGTTACTCCTCAGGATAACGAATTCGCTGAAAAGATTAGAAAAGAAGCAATTCAGGTGGTATTAAAGCTCCGGCAACATCCTTCGCTCGTTTTATGGTCGGGCGACAATGAAAACGATCAGGGACTTCTTTGGAGCTTCAGTAAATCGATTGATCCACAGTTAAATAGAATAACTCGCGAAGTTTTACCCCTGGTAATTTGGGAATACGATCGCATTCGACCCTATTTGCCAAGCTCTCCGTATTATAGCGAAGAGGCTTTTCGACAAAAAAATGATGAGATATTGCCCGAAGTTCACCTTTGGGGACCACGCGGCTATTATAAAGCGCCGTTTTATACTGAAACCAACGCTCATTTTGTTTCGGAAATAGGATATCACGGGTGCCCGAACCGGAGTAGCCTGGAACGAATGTTTGATTCAGAATATGTTTATCCCTGGACAAAAGACGGGCAATGGAACGACGAGTGGCAAACCAAAGCCGTTCGTTCACATCCCAAATCAACATTTACCGAGCATCGCAACGATTTGATGGTGAATCAGGTGAAAGCTTTATTTGGTGAATGCCCTCAAGATTTGGACCAGTTCATATTTGCTTCGCAGGTTGTTCAGGCCGAGGCAATGAAATTTTTTGTCGAATTGTGGAGAATGGATAAATTCAGAAAAACGGGTATTATCTGGTGGAACCTTCGAGATGGCTGGCCGATTATTTCGGATGCTGTGGTTGATTATTATAACAGCAAGAAACTGGCCTATTATTACATCCAACAGGTACAGCACAATTCATGTGTAATGATTGGCGATTCGAAAAGCGGAAACCATCCGGTTGTGGCAGTCAATGATACCCGCGAAGAAAAATCGGGTGTGGTAACCGTTAAGGATGCCGACAGCGGAAACATCATTTTTTCTAAAAATTTTGTGGTTCCGGTTAATGCAAAAAACCAACTTGGGTTTATTCCTCAGTCGTCAAAGCAAGCGATGTGG
>DAOPZV010000154.1:0-9533 GCA_035353575.1 Prolixibacteraceae bacterium
GCAATAGCTTTCACCAGTTTATCCTGAGTTTCGTAAAAGCTTTCTTCAGGATCAATTTTGCCATTGTTGTTCACATCCAGCGGAACAACAACCACGCCCGGATTTGGCTTTTTCGTCTTTCCGTCGTAAGCATAACCAATGTTGTTGTAAGCAATTCCCTGCGGATCTTTCGTTACGGCCTGAGCCAGTCCGGGGTCGCCAAATACGCCAACACCGAGCAAATCTTCTTGTTTTTTCCCCAGATATTTTGCCCAGGTTTCACCGGCGCCGCAGGCATCGGAGCGGGTGTAAACCCTTACTGGTACTGCACTTTTGGTTCCCAACGCCTGTCCCCATGTTTTTGCTTTTCCGGTGATGAACACATTTACAGCAGCGTCGCGATCCAATCCGTTGGCCAAAATATCTTTCAGGTTAGGATTTGATGCACTGGCAGTTGGAACTACAGCATCTTTAGTGACAGCAACAGCGAACGCGCCTTTTTTTGTCTCGTCGGGGCTAACTTCGCGCGAAACCAGGCCAATGTCAACCATTTTTGCAAGCGCGTCTGTCATGCCTTTTCCGGCACCACCAGCCGAAATATCGAATTTTACGCCCGGGTGCAGTTTTTTGAATTCTTCAGCCCATTTCACGGTAAGCGGATAAAGAGCAAAGGCTCCCGAAATGCTAATATTGCCTTTCAAGTCGTCTTTTACCTGAGCCTGAACTTTTACCGTCGTTGCCGAAACAGCAATTAAAGCGGTAAAGAAATAAGATGTAATTTTTTTCATATTTAGCTGTTTTTCAATATTCTAAAATCCGATTTGTAATTGAACAGAAGCATAATTGTTGTTGATGCTTTTTCCTTCTTCCTGTTTAAATGTATAGTTAACCTGAAGGCGTGTATTGGCATTAAAATTCAGGTTGGCGCCCAGTACAACCCAGGTCGAAGCATCGTCAGCTTTTGATTTATCGGCATCGTAGAAATCGTATTTGGCCAAAAGCTGCAATTTCTTCTGAAGGAAATAATAACCACCCTGCACGTAATAACCTTCGCGTTTTGTGGCATCGTCTTTTCCGTGAATATACTCTGCCCTGATTGCCAGATTGTTCCAATCGTAGTTTAAATCAAGCCCCAAACGGTCGCGATCGGCGTTGTGGGCGGGCGTAGTCACTACGCTTCCAGTTTTCACTTCGGCGATGTAACGGCTTCCATTGTACAAGCCTGCGCTAATGTCTAATCCAGTAATCGGGTGGGTTATTAAACGGGCAGCAAAATCCTTTTTCTCGTTCGTGTCGGTTGTGTTAATACCGGTTCCGTTGTAAATTCCAAGACGATAGTCAACCAGCGGGCGGTCTTTCAGTTTCAAAATGGTACCACCCAACTGAACGCCAATATCGCGCCCATTGTGGTTTCCGATGACATCTTTTCCGCGAGCAGTAAGCGCTTCAACAACCTGCGAACGATCAATCAGTTCCAGTTTATTCGAACTGGTTAAGTTTTCGAGCGAGAATGGAATTTTAGCCTGACCAACGGTAAAGTTGAAGAAGTCGTTGATTTTTAGTTCGGCATAAGCATCTATCAACTTAGGCGTTCCGGCCAAATCAAATTGCACGCGGTACGACCAATAAGGAGAAATAACCCCTTTCACATCCAGCCGGGCGCGGCGAATGTCGAAACCGTCGATTTTACCTGCCTCTTCCAATGCCTGATACCTCACTTGCGTGTACCCGGCCAGGGTTATTTTCTTTCCGGCATTAACCGGAAACGACTTCACTTTTGCCAAATTCGTTTGCGCGGCAATGGCAGCTTCGGCACGAATCGAATCAGCGTCTTTCTGCGAAACCACGTTTCGTTGAATCAATAAATTCAGAACATCGTCGGTTGACTGTGCTTTAGACTCAAATACCAAAACCCCACAGAATGCTGCAACTATAAATAATATTCTTTTCATATTTGTCTATTGATTTACTGGATATTCAATTCATTCTATTTTTTATCAAAAATTTCTCTGCTGCAAAGATTGTCTCACCCCATGTTATTTGTAATCCCACGAATTGGGCATTTTTTATACCACAAATTAGGTATATATAGTTTTTACAGAAGATTTGGAGTTTATGCAAGCTTCGGCAATTCAAAAATATGTTGTTCGTAAGTTGCTTATGCTCCGCTAATGCTCTAATAAAATAGTAGTAACTATTAAAAATTTAATGCCTTCAAACCAGTGAATTACGCATAAATACCACGCGGTTTTTCAAAATAAGTTTTAGTACCACTTATTTGTCTATTGACTTGATGTAGTTTTGTGTCGAATGCAATTTTAAATGCCTTAAAATATGCCGGACAATAGACAGGAATTCTCGTGGTTTCGAAGGCTCTCTTCTCCATTCATTCAGGAAAAAGATTTTGACCGCCTCGAAAAAGCTTCGGTGAAACTCAGCTTCAAGAAAGGGGAAACTATTTTGAAACAGGGTGGAATACCCAACCACGTTGCCTACCTCGAACGTGGAATCGTGAAATTTAATTACGAAAGTGATAATGGTAAGAATCTGATTCTGACCATTGTATCGGCGCCTAAGATTTTGGGCGGTGCAAACCTGTTCTACAAAGATAACAACCTGTTTTCGCTTGTAGCCATTGAAGAATGCGACGTAATTATGATTGAATCCGCTGTTATTCAGAGCGTTTTAATGGACAACTCCAAGTTTGCCATGATGATGTTTCAGGTGGCTTCGGAGATGTTCAAAAAGTCGGTACTCAATTTTATTAGTCTGGCGCATAAACAAAAAGAGGGACGAATTGCTGATATAATCATCTACTTGTCGGAAGAAGTTTACAAGGGAACGCAGTTTAATTTGTCGCTTACCCGCAAGGAAATAGCTGAATTTGCCGGATGTTCGACCGAAAACGTAATAATGACTTTATCGAAATGGCAAAGCGAACAAATTGTATCTTTGGAGGGAAAGACTGTAGAGATCAAAGACATTAGTAAATTAAGATATATCAGCAAAATAGGGTAGATATGTTAACACAAAAAACGAGATATTCCATGCTGGCTATGGTTCGGCTGGCCAAAGAATACGGCAAGGGAATGCTAATGATTAACGATATAGCTGAAAGTGAGCGAATTCCGAAACGTTTTCTGGAATCGATTCTTCTTGAACTGAAAAACAACGGCTATTTGGGAAGCCGCTTGGGAAAGAAAGGCGGCTACTACCTGGTGAAAAGTCCGAAAGACATTAATCTGCTGGAAATTGTTCGCTTATTCGAGGGCAGTATTGCCATGCTAAAATGCACCTCTGAAAAGTACTACGAGCCCTGCGAACACTGCAAAGACGAGTCAAACTGCAACATTCGCGGCACATTTAAAGATATACGCGAATATACGTTTAACAAGTTGGCTTCAACTACTTTGGAGATGTTGGCAGCCGAAAATATAAGTCAGGCTGAAAACATTTGATTTCAGCCTGACTAACACGTTTTACTTCTCTTTCTTCGCACCCGTATTTATGCCGAAAGGCACGTAAAGAGGACAAAAACTAATGAAGCTTGTCAATACAAAAACAACGGCTACAACCAACAGGATAATTCCCAAAGTTCCTGTAATAACATTAGCAAGATATAATCCGGACAAAACCAAGGCAACCAGTATCCTGATTACCTTGTCAACAGTACCCATGTTCTTTTTCATAACTTCCAATTTATTTGATTAATAAAACCTCGTTTATCGCTTTTACAAGCATTTCTTTTGGTATGGCACCCAAAGATCCCTGTGGTTTTCCGTTCTGCGGAATAAAAAGCAGGGTGGGAAGGCTTTGAATTCCAAGGGCTCCGGCCAGTTCCCGTTCTTTGTCTGTATTTACTTTATACACAATTAATTTGCCCGAATATTCTTTGGCAACTTCTTCCAAACGAGGAGCCATCATACGGCATGGACCACACCAATCGGCATAGAAATCGATGACACACGGTTTTGTTCCTTGATATTTCCATTCTTTGTTCTTGTCGTAATCGAACACCAGTTTCTTAAATTGATCGTTGGTGAGGTGCACAATTGCACCTGAATTTTCAGTTTTCTGCTGGCCACAGCTCGCCAAAACAATGGCAAACATAAATGTTAGCAATATCGTTAATCGTTTCATTTTTAATAAAATAATGTTTTCCTGAACTAAATTAGCATCTGCCTCTGGCACACGGACTATTCATTAGAAAATATCCCATAAATCCGCCCCAAACCGTGCTCATAACCGGACTGCCCGTGATAGCGCACTGGCCCGACGAACAACCCACAAAGTGATAATAAAGATAGCCTGCAACAGCTCCAACAAACACTGAAAGAACTTGTTTCCAGAAGTTCCATGTTTTGAAGAACGGTTTTCCTGATTTCGCTTCTACCGGATTTTCCATTTTACCCGTTATTGATTTTGGATTGAAGTCTGAACCACGGACCTCCATTATAAACATCGGCAACACCTCTTCCTTTGAGTACACTTTTAGCCATAGCGCTTCTTGAGCCTGAAGCGCAACATGTAATTATCGGCTTCTTTTTTGCTTTCAGTTTATCAGCATTGTTCGCGATTTTATCAACCGGAATATTTACAGATCCTTTGATGTGTCCGTTGTTGAATTCGCCGCTGGTGCGAACGTCAACGATAATGGCGCCTTCGCGAACCAACTGAGCATAGTCAACCGACTTTATTCCGAAAATTTTCTTAATTAATTCAATCATAGTTGTTTGTATTTATTTAAACTTTGTATTTTAAGCTAGCATTGGGGCAAGCCGCCACACATTCCAGGCATTTTGAGCAGGTGTAACTATCGCCGGGCTTTAATTTGGCCGGTTGATACAAGCTGTATTTTTCGGGTTCCATTGCCACGATGTAGCATTTCTTATCGCAAATGCCGCAGGTACTACAAGTTGTCTCATTCAGCTTTATCCTGAAAAATGAGTATTTGTTTAGCAATCCTGAAATCCATGCAATGGGACAGCCCAGTTTATGGTATTGATACATCTGCCTGATTTTGTTGTCGTTGCCGCCAAAGCCCATCATCATTTCCATAATTAAGCCCATGGGACAAACCCAGCGACAGAATACCTTTCCGAAGATGACGCCCAAAACAACTCCGTATAACAAAATGAACCACAGCGAAATATGGAATTGAGAGATGCCGATATACATCGAAATTCCCAATGCCGACAAAATGATTATGCGGTTTTTAACCAGTGTAATTAGTAGCTTTCTCAATCTTATTTCGTTTTAATAATTAGCTAACTGCCGAATCGTGATTAATCAGCGCCTTGAAATAATCGCTTTCGTGACAACCTTCAACAATTTGCGCCAGGTCGCCGTTTTCGAACAGCAAAAGCGCCGGCTCTCCACCAGATTCGTGAAGCGTGCGTATTTCGTTCACCTGAGTCAAATCTGCAATACAAACCAAGGTGTTCTGGCTCAAAAAAGAAGCTTCAGTAATGCTCCTGAAAGCGCATCGCGACGACTCTTTCTCCGGATTATGAATCAACAGAGCAACATGATTACGCCCTTCCATCTTGCGCATAAAATCGTTTAGCGAGCTAATGTTTTGCATACGTATTTGATTTACAGGTATTATCTCCGCATCATCATCTGCATAATTCCACCGGCATTCTTCACGTTGGTGAAGCCCATTTGAGCCAGAGCGCGCTGGGCATACGCCGAACGGGCTCCTGACGCGCAATACAAGGTAATGTCGCGCGATTTACTTCCCAATTCGCCAATTCTTGCCTGAAGTTCGTCCAACGGAATATTCACGGCTCCTGGATAGGCGCCCGAACGAAACTCTTCAGGAGTACGAACATCGACAATTAGTGGTGTTGAAGCGGCATTCGCCTGCTGCGATGCGCTGTTTAGTCTGGCCATCATCGACGATATTCCGCCGCCATTGGTTACTTTGGTATATCCAAGTTGTACGAGCATACGTTGTGCGTAAGCCGACCTTCCGCCCGAAGCGCAATACACCACAATTTCGCGGTTCAGGTTGCTTCCAATTTCGTCAAGTCGCTGGCCCAATTCGTCGAGAGGAATGTTAATCGCCTCAGGATAAGCGCCAGTAGCAAATTCTTCAGGCGTGCGAACATCGACAATAAGTATAGAATCGGCATTCTTCGCCTTTGTTGGAGCGCTTTTTTCCTGCGTTTTGCTCTCAGTTTCGCCAACCGACTTGCTTTCAATTGGCAATAAGTCGATTTGCAAATGCTTAAATCCGGTGGCGCGTGCCTGACGTTGCAGCGAAGTATGTCCTCCTGAAATATTGACGACTTCTTTGAAACCTGCGCCCAGCAAAGTTCTCAAAGCCTGATGACCTTTTTTTCCGGTTTCATCGTAAACAATGACCAAGCGGTTGGCCGGGATTGAATTTTTTTGCTGAATCAATACTTCCAGCGGAATATGAATCGCGCCTTTCACATGACTTTTCTTGAAAGCAAAAACATCGCGAACATCAACAAAAACTGGATTTTTGCCTGAAATAAGCTGATCGAGTTCAGTAACTGTTACCGACGGACTGAAGCTTGAAATACGGTTCTCGGCTGCATAAGCTGCCATGTTGATAGCATCGTTAGCCGTGCCAATTGGCGGCGAATACGCGAAATCGATATCGGCCAAATCGCTCACTGTGAGTTTTGCAGCCGCTGCCGTTGCAATCACATCCAAACGCTTGTCGGCACCTTTGTAACCTGCTGTTTGTCCGCCCAGGATAACACCGGTTTCGCGGTCGTAAACCAGCATCGCCGTTACATTTTCAGCACCAGGATAGTAAGAAGTATGATGTTCTTTATGAACCACAATTGCATCAGCATCAATGCCTTCGGCGCGGGCTTGTTTGAGCGAAAGGCCAGTAATTCCGGCAACAACTTCAAACACTCGAACAACCGAAGTTCCAATGGACCCTTTATAGCTGTGGTTGCCGCCCATCGCATTCTCGGCAGCAATTCGGCCTTGTCGGTTAGCAGGTCCGGCCAGGGGAATACGTACTTTTTTGCCGTTGATGCGATGTTCAATTTCAACCATATCGCCAGCCGCATAAATATCAGGATCGGAGGTTTGTAATTGGGCATTGACGAGCAATCCGCCAGCCTGACCAATCTCCAAACCAGCTTCTTTGGCTAGTTGCAACGTTGGCCGAACGCCAATCGAAAGCAGGACCATATCGGCATCCAGCACTTTTCCGTTATCGAGTTTTACACTTCGTTGTTTGATTTCGGTAACGCCTGCACCAGTTTGTAAACCAACGCCATAAGCCAGCAATTCGTTTTCGATAAAACCGGCAGTTTCGGGCTCCATTATGGCCATCACATGGGGCATCATCTCAACCACATTCACTTTCAGGCCGCGTTTTACAAGCGCTTCAACCATTTCCAGACCAATAAATCCACCACCCACAACCACAGCAGTCTGCGGTTTCTTTTCAGTCAGGAAATTTGAAATTTGATCCATATCGCTCAGTGTCCACAAGCTAAAGACATGCCCCAATTCGGCTCCCGGCAAGGTTGGTTTAAATGGCCGTCCGCCCTGAGCCAAAATCAATTTAGTATAGTCGAACGTCATTTGTTCGCCGCTACGGGTATCCATCGCTTTTACCTGATGGGCAGAACGGTCGATTGCCGACACAATGGTATTTACATGAACTTCAACATTGTACTGCTCGTTGAAACTTTCAGGACTCTGAAGAATAAGCTTCGAGCGGCTCTTGATGTCTCCGCCAATGTAATACGGTAATCCACAGTTGGCAAACGAAATATCGGGCCCGGCTTCGAGCATTACAATTTGAGCATCCGGGGAAATGCGGCGCACTTTGGCTGCCGCTGTCGCCCCGGCTGCAACTCCCCCTATAATTACTATCTTTTCCATTTCTTGATTTATTGTTTTTGATTAAAATTTATACTGCCTTTTGATTCTTTTTCTTTGTTTAAAGTCATTCACTTCGTGTCATTAATTGTCATTTGCTTCGCGTCATTAAAAAACAAGGTTCGTTTCTGAAAGCTTAAACAACTAACTGACAACCAATGACAACTAAATGACTACTGAATGACAACCTCTTAACTCACTTTTGCAATTTCCTTCAGCAGAAATTCTTTTGATTTTATTCCGACAAAGCGATTGATTTCCTTGCCATCCTTAAACAAAACCATGGTAGGTATATTTCTGATTTTAAATTCAGTAGCCAGATTTTGGTATTGCTGAATATCAACTTTTCCTACATGCGAATTGCCATTTAGTTCCGAAGCCACATCATTTAATACCGGCGCCATCATTCGGCAGGGAGCACACCATGTTGCCCAGAAATCGACCAGAACTACTTTTCCTTTTGTCTTTTGCCTAAAGTTTTGGTCGGTCAACGTCAACACATTCTGATGATCGGAAACTAAAGGCGTATTCTTGATTTTTGCCATTGCAATCGACCTCATTACGAAGAAGGCAACGACTAAAGTGCTTATAATTATTACTGTAGTTTGCATTTTTTATTACGCTTTTTATACATCAATTTTGCTTGAAAATTCTTCAACGAGCAATTTCTTCAACTGAACTTTCGATTGCATTCCGGTGACCGACTTTACTGCTTTTCCGTTGCGATAGAAGACGGTAAATGGTATTTCTTCCAATCCCTGCACTTCGGGCAAAGCGTGGAAAAAGTAAAATTCAGGATTATCGTACTCCATGTCGTAAAATTTCACATGAGCGAATTCGTTGCTCAATTCTTCGATGGCACGATAAACCGGAACGCACAAAGGCCCCATGCGTCCACAAGTAACAACTGCGTTTCCGTTTTCGCCGATTAGTCTGATGAATTCGTCAGCGGTTTCAATATGTTCAAGGTTTGTGTAAAGCATTGCTCGCTTGTTCGATTTGTTATGCCACAAATTTACCGCAGTGCCCACAGTTATAAAAGAAAAGCAACCCGAACGAAATCGGCTTCGGGATTGAACTGCGACAACTTTTTTATTGAGGTAGATTGGGAAAACGTTGTCAATGGTTGTCATTGTTGTCGCTATTAAATAAAAGACAACAAATAAGTGACAGGAAAATCAATTCCTGGCAATTCGAAAATTGACTTTTGAAGTATAGTTCTAACTTTACGATCACTTTCCTATTTTGAATCGAACATGAAACTAATTATAGAAACCGACCAGGAGTTTATTTGCGATATTCAGGCACCCTGTTTTCAAATGCTGTCGTCCGAAGAAGCAGAATTGGTCAGGGCAAGTAAAACGCAGGTGTTGTTCCGGAAAGGCGATAACCTAACCAAACAAGGCGCTTTTGCTTCGTATGCCTTGTTTGTAATTAAAGGTCTGGCCAAGCAATACATTGAAGGGGATGGCACCAAAAACTTCAATTTGAGAATTATTAAACCAGGTGAATTTATTGGATTATCGGCAATCTTTACAAAAAACACGTTTAATTATTCGTCGATTGCATTGACCGATTGTCAGGTTTATTTGGTTGAAAAAGAGGCCATAACCAAAGTCATAAAGCAAAATGGGCAATTCGGGTTCACGATGATCAAGCGGTATTGCGAGCAA
>DAOPZV010000155.1:0-9523 GCA_035353575.1 Prolixibacteraceae bacterium
CCTCTGTCGAGCGAAACTCCAAGGATTTCAAATCCTTTGCCATGATATTGCTGGTAAAGTCTGAGCACATTTGGATTTTCCTGGCGGCAGGGACCACACCATGATGCCCAGAAATCGACCAAAACAATTTTCCCTTTAAAAGAGGCCAACGAAACTGGTTTTCCTTCGGTGTCGTTCATTGTAAAATCGGGTGCAACAGCGCCAATGGCCGTTTTCTTCTGTTCATTAACGTATTCTTTCAACTGGGTAACATACTCCGACTTACCAATTTCAGGAGCAAACTTGCCAACCATTTCCTCAACTTCATTGCTTTCGAGCTGACTGGCAAACTGTAGAAGGACAAATGCTGAAACCACTGAATTTGGATGTTCTTTAATAAAATTTTTCGTGAACACTTTATTGTTGTCAACCAATGCCTGGTAATCAATTTTGGCTTTGCTTTCCGCTTCATGATCATTAGAAGCCATGGCATTTTGATATTTTCCCTGAAGCGCTGCCACTTCTTTACTCATTTTATTCATTTCGGCAACGTATGCTTTGAATACATCGTTGGTTGGCGAACCGGTAATTTTTGTAGCCCCCAAACTATCTTTCTTGGCAGCAATGGAAATGCTCGCATTATCAAGGAAAAATTGTGCAAAATATTCACGGTCGTTCAAACGAAGTACCCTGAAATCGGGAACTTCCATTTTCCCCTTGAACGAAAATTTTCCTCCTGAAATATCAGTCGAATCAACAGTTTTGGGTTGACCGTTAACAATTTTCTGAAGGTAAACTTTTCCTTTATCAACACCGTCAAACGATCCTTTGATCGAATACTCATCTTTTGCAGACTGACACGAGAATGCTGCCAGGGCAAAAACTAAAATCGCTAAAAAACTTCTCATTGATTTGATTTATTAGTTGTTATTTATCTTTTCGTATCTGACTATACAAATCGAGCAATTTTCGGGCTGCCACAAACGACGAAAGCTCTTCTTTTAAAACCTTATTTTCAGCCTCCGCCAGTTTCTCGCTTATTGTTTCATTTTGGTAGAAATCGTTGCGAAGCTGTTCGTTGATCGTTTCATACATCCAAAACTTCGACTGCTCGTTTCTCCTATACTGAAAATAATTGTTGCCCCTGGTCATGCTCAAATACTCGTCTATTGTTTCCCAAATCTCGCTGATCCCGGTTTTCATATAAGCAGAGCAAGTCAAAACCTTAGGCTTCCACCCCGATTCTGTTGCCGGAAACAAATGCAGTGCATTCTGATACTGAATCCGCGCCAAACCTGCCCGTTCTACATTATTTCCATCGGCTTTGTTAATTGTGATGGCATCAGCCATTTCCATGATACCACGCTTTATCCCCTGCAACTCGTCACCAGCTCCAGCCAGCATTAACAGAAGAAAAAAATCGACCATTGAGTGAACTGCTGTTTCGCTTTGCCCAACTCCAACTGTTTCGATGAAAATATTTTTATAACCGGCTGCTTCGCACAAAATAATTGTTTCGCGGGTTTTTCGGGCCACACCACCAAGCGATCCTGCCGACGGGGAAGGCCGTATATAAGCCAGCGGATCAGACGACAACTCTTCCATCCGGGTTTTATCGCCCAGGATGCTTCCCTTCGTTCTTTCACTGCTTGGATCGATTGCCAGCACTGCTAACTTCTCGCCCTTCGAAGTAATGAACTTACCCATCGCTTCAATGAACGTACTTTTTCCAACGCCAGGAACTCCCGTAATGCCAATCCGAACTGAATTTCCGGAGAATGGCAAACATTTCAGTATTATTTCCTGGGCGATTTCCTGATGATCAGGCTTCGAACTTTCGACCAGCGTAACTGCCTGACTAAGAATTGTTATATCGCCATTCAGAATTCCATCGACGTATTGAGCAACCGATAAAGTCTTCTTTTTCTTGTTTTTCAGGAATCGTTTAACCGAATCTTCGCTGACTGACGGAAGCGGTTCAATTCCTTCATTAACAGTCAGGCCGCCGAATTCGGGATCATTTTCTATATGAGTATGATGTTGATCTGCAATCATGCCAAATAAATTTATGCGAATGTAACGGATCAGGACAGATTTTTGGGTATGTAAAAACTTAAATCTTCCTAAAAAGGGAAAAAAAAGCCGGTTCTGATTATAGAACCGGCTGATTTATTGTTATTTTAAAATCTTTACGGTGTTACAATGTTGCTCGAAATACGCAAAATTGTCGTTGGATTTTTAGGGTCGTTCGTTATAACAGTAATTGTTTTGTTCTGGCGACCGCTTTTGCCTGTAGAGTCAAAGGTAACTTTCAATGGCACACTTTCGCCTGAAGGGACAATGTTCTTTGAAGGTGTAACAGCAGTACAACCACAAGAACTCTTTACGTCGCGAATTACAAGTTCTCTCTTGCCTGTATTTTTCAACATAAAAGTGTGTTCGTTTTTGGTTGCTGGTTTAATATCGCCAAAGTCAAATGAATCAGCGTCATAAGTTACCACCGGAGCATTTTTCAGGTCTTCGGCCGAAAGCTTCGAGAAATCTTCTTCAAGGGTTGTGCTAACTGCAATCGAGTTACGGTAGTCATCCTGTCCGTCGATGTTCAAATACAACCGGTTTGAAATAAATCCGAAGGTTTTGATTTTAGTTGCATCGAATGTTACCACCAGGTAACCTTTTTGTTTTGGTGCAAGTTTCGAGGGTTTGATTACCGCATTCAGGTGAGGAGGCGGGGTTTTGAAACTTAACTGAACCGGCTGATCTGAAGTATTAACCACTTCGGTACTGTCTTTCTTAATCTGGTTTTCCTTAATTGACGGGAATGCGATGTAATTTGTTTTTGCCCGAAGCGGTCCAATCGTGCTTGGGTAATCTTCTTCAACGGTTCTTGCACGTGGTGTAACTTCGCCCATAATGGTAAGAACAACATCGGCATTCTCGGCATTTGAGCTGACGCGAATGGTCTTACTGAACACACCTGGTCTGTTTCTCGGGTCGTAACTTACCTTAATCATTCCCTTTGCTCCGGGAGCAATCGGCTCGCGGGTCCATTCAGGAGTGGTGCATCCGCACGATGCCTGCACATTATTCAGAATTAACGGCACAGCGCCATCGTTCTTAAAGTTAAAAGAAACGGACTGAACACCAAGCTCTTCCTTGAAAGTTCCAAAATTGTGCTGTAGCTTTTCAAATGCAATTCGTGCTTTATTGGCTGTTTGTGCTTTGTTTGTTAAAGGCAAACATAAAATGAAGGCCAACAAAATAGAAAATGAAATCTTCATATCAACTCAGTTTAATTTAAAACACAATAACTTATTGTTTTCTTACAAACAAAACTAAAAAATCTTTCATTGACATCAAGTTAATCACCGCCAAAGTTTTGTTAATGAGATGTTAATGGTATTTTTCCCTTCTTTTTTTGAGTATTTTCGCACCATAAATTCTAAGATAAAGCGTTAATAATGAAAAGGAATTCCATTGGTTTTTTGATTATATTGGCAACATTAGCTGTTGTTGGAATTCTTTTAACTCAGTTCTTTTTTCTGAAAAATTCGTACGACCTGAATGAACGGCAATTTCATGTTCAGGTAACCAGTGCATTGAGAAGTGTTGCTGCACAAATTAACGAATACAACGAAAAAACCTTTCACCATTCACAAAAAACATCCGAAACCTGCCAGGTTGAGCAAATTTCGAATAACTACTATGTTGTGAACGTGAATGATGTTATCGACTCAAACCTGCTCGAACATTTTCTTGAAGTCGAATTCAGGAAAAGAAACCTGAATGTTACCTACGAATACGCGATCTACGATTGCAATTCGCAAAAGATGATTCATGGAAATTTCATTAAACGCGACTCCATTCCTTCGACCAATAAACAAACGAAAAGCTCTGACACAACGGTTTGCAGCCAGGAAGAGATCATGTTCGAGAAACATTATTCCAGAAACAGGCAAAAAGTTGAGATAAAACATAAAGTGTGTACCCTGCCAACCTGCGAAAAGTTTACCTATTATTTCGGAGTCCATTTTCCAGATCGGTCGGAATATTACAGCACCAGGTTACTGACATGGTATTTTTTGAACGGAATACTTTTCTTCGTGGTCATATTCTTCGGATACGCGCTTTATGTCATCATCAAACAAAAGCAGTTGAGCGAAATCCAGAAAAATTTCATCAACAACCTCACCCACGAATTTAAAACGCCTATCGCGTCAATCGATCTGGCTGCCAAAGTATTATCCAACCCGAAAATTTGCGAACAACCCGAACGGCTCGCTGAATATGTAAAGATTGTTGGCCAACAAAACAAGCGGCTTTCTGCTCATGTTGAAAAGCTCCTGCAAATGGCAACCATCGAAAAAACAAAGCTTAAACTACACCTCGAAAATATCGAACTCAACGCGTTCGTTGCAGATACAATTCAGGAATTTAAAAATAGCCAAAACGGGCGAAGCTACTCGGTAAAAGTTGAATCTGCTGTTGAAAACGCACATATAAAAGCCGATAAACTCCATTTTTCGAACCTCATTTTCAATATACTCGATAACGCGATAAAGTATTGTCACACCACTCCAGAAATAATTATTAGCCTGACGGAAAATAAACGACATTACTTTATCTCATTCGAAGACAATGGAATTGGAATTCCGGCCGAAGAACGCAAAAGAATATTCAATCGTTTTTACAGGGTTCCAACTGGTAATATTCACGACGTGAAAGGATTTGGACTTGGGCTTGATTACGTGAAAAAAATTGTGCAGCGGCACGGATGGCATATAAAAGTGATGGAAAATACACGGAAAGGCACTACTTTTATACTCGAAACAAAGAAACAATCGAAATGAACTATCAAGGCGAGAAAATCCTCCTGGTTGAAGACGACCAAACCTTAAATTTTATCGTTAAAGACAATCTTGAACAAGCCGGCTATGTTGTTTCGTCGGCCGAAGATGGTGAAGCCGGATTGAAGCTGTTTAAAGCCGAGAAATTTAGCCTTTGCCTGCTGGACGTGATGTTGCCGAAAAAAGACGGATTCACTCTTGCCAAAGAGATCAGAGTTTTAGACGATCATGTTCCGATTATTTTCCTGACAGCCCGTTCGATGACCGAAGATAAAATTCTCGGACTGACAATTGGTGCCGATGACTATTTAACCAAGCCCTTCAGTATGGAAGAATTGCTGCTGAAAATCGGTATCTTCCTGAAGAGAAGCCTGATCAATGGTACTGAAAGTGAATCACCACTCGAACAGAATTATTATAAGGTGGGCAAATTCAATTTCTACTTCGACAGCTTAATACTCGATTGTACGGGAGATCGTAAAACGTTGACTTACAAAGAAGCAGAGTTACTTCGTTATTTTTGCGATAACCCAAATAAAGTTTTGAGCCGCTCTGATATCTTAATCCAGGTTTGGGGCTCTGACGATTATTACCTTGGTCGCAGTCTCGACGTTTTTATTTCGCGCCTTAGAAAATACCTGAATGCTGACGAAAATATTAAAATCCTGAATCTCCACGGAATCGGCTTCAGGTTTAACGCTCAAATTGCAAAATACTAATCGGAATACCGGCACAATTAAATCGTGCTGTAAGAATATTCAAAAAAAAGCGGATGACTGATCGCCATCCGCTTATGTATAGTTTATTCATTCAGAGAATTGCAAACTTTCTGGTTGATTTCCCTAACACGAGGTTCCTCAATTTTTATAACTTTTCGGTCGTAGGTCATCAAGCCATTTATTTCGCCCTCAACATCTGTAGTTTGGGTATAAACGGCTGCCGAGAATCCCGATTTTATAAATTTCAGCAGCGATTCGGCATACTTCACGTATTCGTCGGTAACTTCTTTCGAGTTTTTAAATTGAACATATCCCCAATTTTTTTCGGTGTTCCACAGGTGCCCTTCCAAGGCAAGACCAATTCCGCCATATTCGCCTAAAACCGTTGCCCGTTGTCCATCGAACAAATACATATCTGGCCCCGGATAATTGTGTAAATCCAGAATATCACCCACCGGATAATGATTTCCGCCGCTGGCCGGATTTACCAATCGGCTCGGATCGTAAGTTTTCGTCCACTCCACAATTTCAGGAGTTTTAAATTGTCCCCACGATTCGTTAAATGGCACCCAGGTCACAACGCAAGGATTTGAGTACAGGTAGTCTATAATTTCCTTCCACTCCTTGCGGTAATTGGCCTCCGACTCAGCACTCCGGATAAACTCATTGCCATTGAAATAATTGTGATTCTGCCATTGTGGCGACCTGTCGCCGCTCGGCATATCCTGCCAAACCAAAATTCCCAATTGGTCGCAATACGTGTACCAGCGGGCAGGCTCCACTTTAACATGCTTCCTAATCATGTTAAATCCGAAATCTTTGGTTTTCTGAAGGTCATATTTCAGCGCTTCATCAGTTGGCGCTGTGTAAAGTCCGTCGGGCCACCATCCCTGATCGAGCGGACCAAACTGGAAGCAAGGTTTGTTGTTCAATTCAAGACGAACGATCCCATTTTTATCGCGTTTAGTCGATACTTTCCGCATTGCAAAGTAACTGTTAACCTGATCGGCAACTGCACCATTGCTCGTCAGGCTAATCTTCATTGTATATAAGAAAGGAGATTCGGGGCTCCACAATTTTGCTTCAGGAATTGCAATTTCCAGTTTTTCGGCAGCATTTGCTTTTGCTGATGCAATTTCTTTCGCACCATCAAAAACCTTTACCTCAACAATGTCGCCATAAGCAGCAGCACCGGCAACAACCGAAACAGAAATTTTTCCCTTATCGATATCGGCCACCGCGCGAATATTTTCGATGTGTTTTGCATATACAGGTTCAAGCCACACCGTTTGCCAGATTCCGGTAACGGGAGTGTACCAGATTCCGCGCGGTTCGCTGGTTTGTTTTCCGCGTGGCTGGAATCCTTTGTCGGTTCCGTCCCAAACGCGAACTACCAGTTTTTGTGTGCCTGTTTTATTCAGGAAAGGTGTTAAATCGAAGCTGAACGGCGTGTAACCACCAGTATGCGATCCAATTTTAACGTCGTTCACCCACACGTCGGCTTTCCAGTCAACAGCGCCAAAATGCAACAACACATTTTTACCTTTCCATTTGGCCGGAACTTCAAAAGTTCGCCGGTACCAAACTTCGTTTTCGCTTCCAACCGGTTTCATAACTCCGGAAAGACTTGACTCAACCGGATATGGAACAAGTATCTGTCCGTTGAAAGAAGCGGGCTCTGCCGAACCGGTTTTCAGGATTGAATAATCCCATAGCCCGTTCAGATTAAGCCAGTCTGCCCTTTCCATAATTGGTCGGGGGTATTCAGGAAGTACATTTTTAACATCGATTTTATCGGCCCACTGAGTTCTAATTTTTTCACCGGCGGGCTTCCATTGGGCTTGAAGTTGCCCAAAAACTATAACAAACAAGACTAGAACAAAAAGTTTCATCTTTAAAGTGGTTTATAAATTGGTTTGGTGTCGCAATTTCGGTTAAATCATTCGTAAAACAAAAACGAGAAGCTCAAAAAGAACTTCTCGTTTCCAAAATATTTTTCACGTTTTTTTATTCGTCGCCAAAACAAACGCCCATTTTCCGGCCTTTCTGGATAAGGTTATTATCTGGCTCAACTAAACGAAGCTTTCCGCCAACCTCTTCGAGCGGAACCGGAACAAGGTCGTTGTTTCGCAAAGCGACCATGGTCCCAAAATTCCCTTCGGCAATGCACTGAGCAGCATACGATCCGTAACGGGTCGCCAAAATACGGTCCATTGGCGAAGGACTTCCTCCTCGTTGCGTATAGCCCAATACCGTTTCGCGTGCTTCAACATCAACCCTCGATTGAATTATTTCTGAAATATAGCGCGCAGCCGATATGTCTTTCGGGTGTTTTATTCCTTCGGCAACCACGATAATGGAATATGGTTTTTTGTGGTGATATCGTTCTTCCACTCGTTTTATAATAATATCCATATCGTATTCAATTTCCGGAATTAAAATGATGTCGCCTCCGCCAGCCATTCCGGCATACAAAGCAATCCAGCCCGCATTGTGGCCCATCACTTCCACCAGCATCACCCGGCTGTGCGAGTTGGCGGTGCTGTGCAACCTGTCAACCGCTTCGGTAGCAATATTCACAGCCGAATCAAAACCGAATGTCATGTCGGTTCCCCAAACATCGTTGTCTATCGTTTTAGGAATGCCGATCACATTCAAGCCGATTTTCGAGAGATGGTGTGCAGTTTTCATGGTTCCATTTCCGCCGATACAAACCAGCCCGTCTAATCCCAGGTCATCGTAGTTTTGCTTTATCAATGCCGGTTTATCGTTGTCTTCTTCAGTAACAATTTTAAAAGGCTTTTCCCTGGAAGTTCCCAATATGGTTCCACCCAGCGTGAGAATCCCCGACAAGTCTTTTGCTTTCAGCTCAACGTACTGCTTGTGAATCAATCCCGTGTAACCCGACGAAAAACCAATCACTTCCATTCCATACTCAACAATCGCAGTTTTTCCAATACCACGGATAGCCGCATTCAGGCCAGGGCAGTCGCCGCCAGCGGTTAAGATGCCGATTCGTTTTACATTTGCTTTGCTCATAATATCTTATTTTTTCGATTTTGGAAAACACATCGAATTTAAGAAAAGTAATCCATTCTGAATTCATCCGGAGCTGTGTTTTAACGAATTCAAAATATTGCGCTTCCAGCCTAAGCCTGCAACAACGAAAGGTATTTTAACAGTATTTTTCGGACACTTGCACAAGGTTTCTGGTCTTTTTTAGAATCTATTTTATTAGCTTTGTGTGCGGAAACTTTAAACCACATTAATAATCAATAAACAAATTCATTTCCTTATGAGAAAGATTCAATTCCTTTTACTGGCAGGAAGTATCGTATTTGCGGTATCGTGCCAGAATGGCCAGAAAAAAGCGGCTCCCGCTACCGAAAAAGAGAAAAGCGCAGCTGCTCCTGAAACTCCGGTACTAAACAAACTTACTGACGACGAAGCCAAAGCTGGATGGGTTTTATTATTTGACGGAACGACTTCTACAGGTTGGAGAGGCTACAATAAAACCGAATTCCCTAAAGGATGGGAAGTTGTTGACGGAACATTGCACTGCATTGGTACCGGCAAAGGCGAAGCCGGAGCTGAAAATGGCGGTGACATTATTTTCGATAAGAAATTCAAAAACTTCGATCTGAAACTTGAGTGGAAAATCCAGGAAGGTGGAAACTCGGGTATTTTCTATTTAGGACAAGAAGTAAAAGATTGGCCAATCTACAAAACTGCTCCTGAAATGCAGATTTTAGACAACGAACGTCATCCGGATGCTCAGCTTGGAAAAGACGGCAACCGTCAGGCTGGATCGTTGTACGATTTGATCCCTGCAAAACCACAAAATGCAAAACCTGCCGGCGAATGGAACTCAATTGAAATTATCTGCTACAAAGGCACAGTTGTTCACAAACAGAACGGCGCAACTGTTGTTGAGTACCACTTGTGGACCGACGACTGGAAAAAACTGGTTAAAGACAG
>DAOPZV010000156.1:0-3512 GCA_035353575.1 Prolixibacteraceae bacterium
TTTTTTAATCAGCAAGCTAGCTCGTTCTTGGCACTCCCGTACTTTTAATATCCGCGTTTATTGAAAATGATATAGCCTACATTCAGCATGGCAAAAAAGCGGGTTTGACTTTTGTCGTAGTAGTTCACCGACAAGCTAACCGGGCCAATTGCTGATTGGAATACCAGAGCTCCGGTTCCCATGAATTTGATTCCTGAAAACTGCTTTTCGCTGTATTCTGCCAGATGGTTTGCTGTTTCAATGATTTCTCGGCCAGGTACAAACGCGTAGGCTTCGGCACGGAGATGAAATGAATCTGAAAATTTGACTATTCCTTTTATCCCCGAGGCAACATATTTATTGGCATGGAATCCGCTCATGTATATGGTTTTGCTGTGTGGCAGCGGATTGAAGCAAGGAGCAGCAAGCACCGTTGATACATAGTTATTGAAGGGCTTCTGGTTGCTGTAAACTCCTTCGGCCATTAATCCAAGTGCAAAATGACTGTTTAATTTAAAATAGCGGTCGTAGGCACCTTTTAGCATGATAAAGTTGTGGTTGAAACTTTGAGTAGAGGTATTGCTGGCTGTACTTCCGGGGAAATTCTGCTCTTTGCCCGAAATGTAATTGAACGACAGCGACGAAGCCGATCCTTCGGTTGGGTATTGTTTGTCGTTGAACGAGTTGGAAATGATGTTTGCCGACGATGTAAGTGCATCAAAAGTTGTGCGGTCCGCCGTGTCAGTTGCTTTGATTGATTGGTTCAGATAATATTTGTCGGAAGCGTTTGAAAGCGATTCGCCAAAGGTTATTTTTCCCCAGGTGTTTATCGGAAACCCAAGTTCGGCCCTGAAGTTATTTTCGTTCTGAATGATATAAGGCGGACGAACATCTTCGAACACAAACTCGGTTGTTGACGAATAATAATCCCAGCGGTTGAGCGTAAAATAGCCGGCAAGGTAAAACGGCAAGGTGGTTGGATAATCGATTCTGGCACCAACTTTTAACGAACTGTAAAAACGCCCGAAATACATATTCGAACTGAGCGTGTAGGAGCGCTTATTGAAAATACGATAGTCGCCGCTGATGAATCCCTGGTTGATAGGTCGCGTTGAAACGTTAGCCCCAAATTTTATCTTCATCGGGTTATTTTGCTTCACGATCAGGTTCAGATCGAAATAACCGGTTTCAGGATTATACAAGGCCACGGGCCTGAGCGATTTGATTTGCGGATCGGTTACGAGCTTGAAATAGGCTGATTTGAGCGCTTTCAGATCGAAAATATTCGATTTGTGTTTAATGCTATGGAGAATGTATTCCCGTTGCTTGTTGTCGGTAACCCCTTCAACCTGAACATTGTGAAAAATCATCGCTGGTTTTTTCATATTGAACTGGCTGCGACGCTGCTGAATTTCGGAGGGTCGAACTCTTTTACTAATACGCTTTTTAATTTCCTCCATCGATTTGTAAACCGTTTGATAGCCCGAACTTTCAATCTGGTCGATCTTTTTGAAGTCGAGCAGGCCAACATCGTCGAAGGTGGTCTGCATAAAAACGCCGTCTTCCGGATTGATGGTATAATCCGTTTTTTGCATGATCATGTTTTCTATTTGAGCCATCACATTGTCCGGATCGGGTTTCTCCGGATTGCTGGCCACACTGTGCCCAATAATAATGTCGGGATTAAACAACGACTTCATATCCTGCACCGGAAAATTATTGACAATTCCGCCGTCGAATACCAGCGATCCGTTAATTTCTATCGGCTTAAAATATAGCGGGAAAGTCATCGATGCCCGTATGGCTTCGCCCAAATCGCCATTCCGCAGAAGCATTTCTTTATTGTGGTAAACATCGGTGGCAATGCAGAAGAACGGAACAAAAAGCTTGTTGAAATCGCTTTTGCAAATGCCTGTAACCGACGAAAACATTTCCATGAAAGCAAAGTCCATTTGTTCTTCGGGAATAAGGTTTGTTGGTGGGACAATCTTTAACTTTTCGGCCTTTTTCTGCAAATCGAGCTCCAGCCACGACGGATCTTCCTCTCCTTTGTTAAAGAAATAACGGTATTCTTCCTGAATTTCGCCGGTTGACCAGAATTTAAATTGCTCCGATTTGAAAAGTTTTTCCATTTCGTCGGGTGAGTAGCCTGCCGCATACAAACCCGCAACAATGGCTCCCATCGATGTTCCGGAGATATAATCGATTGGTATTCCGTTTTCTTCCAGCGCCCTGATTACCGCAATGTGCGCCAATCCCTTGGCGCCACCTCCACTTAGCACCAAACCTACTTTTTGGGCCTGTGTTGCCCGACCGCAAATGAGTACAATTAATATAGCCAGGAAAAAATGCTTCATCATTATTGATATAGTTCAGAGTGTGAAGTACCTAAAGCTCGAAGTTAAAAAAAACTTGCAGGTTTCGAGTTACATGTTAAATTGTCAAATTGCTAAATTGTTATTAACCATTCAGCTATTAAACGATTAAACCATTCCTATTTCAACATTCTCAAATCTGATAGGCCTTTACTCCTGAACTTTGTGCTTCAGCGATTGAAAGCCTTCACCCAAAATCTCGTGAGTATCCATCACGGTAATGAATGCCGTTGGATCAATGCTATTGATGTACTCTTCAAGAATAGCTACCTCGCGACGGCTAACAACCGTAAAAATGATGTGTTTATCGTTTCCGGTGTACATGCCGGTGCCTTTCAGGTAGGTTCCGCCGCGCTCCAGGTCAACCAGTATTTTGTTCCTTATTTCTTCGTCTTTTTCTGAAATGATGATCAAGGCTTTGTTGTAATCGCTGCCTTCAAGCACGAGGTCGATCGCTTTGCCGGTAATGTAAATAACTACCCACGAGTACAACGGAATTTGCCAGTCTTTAAATGCCACTAAGCTGAGCAAAACAATGGTCGAATCCACGTAGATCATCAGTTGTCCGAGCTGGATGCGGGTGTATTTGGCAATAATCATGGCAATAATGTCTGATCCTCCGGAAGTGGCTCGCGCTTTAAATATCAAGCCTAATCCGAAGCCCACCAAAACACCGCCAAAAACGCACGAGAGCAACACATCGGCAACAAGAGGTGCGTCGCCATCAACGCGCATGTAGGTAATCATGTCCATAAAAACCGACGAAAGCACAAACCCTACAACGGTTTTTACGCCAAAACGCGGCCCAAGAATTTTTATTCCGGCAATGGTCAGCGGGATGTTCAATATCAAACCGAACAAACCAATCGGAATACCATCAGGCCAGAAGGAGAACATGCCCTGTGTCATATAATGAACCACAATGGCGATACCGTAAACTCCGCCCGGCACAATGCGATGCGGCGAGATAAAAAACACGAACCCGACGGCCAGGATAAATGCGCCGATCACGATCATACTGTAGTCGCGAAACCATTTAGCGCTGAAAACTTTATCGTTCGGAAGAAAAACCATAACGCAGTGTTTTTGAAATACACTGCAAAGAAACACAGGATTCCGGTTTTATTGGTGATTTTTGTCAGAAAGATTATGTGAAAA
>DAOPZV010000156.1:3612-9492 GCA_035353575.1 Prolixibacteraceae bacterium
GAAACACAGGATTCCGGTTTTATTGGTGATTTTTGTCAGAAAGATTATGTGAAAAGTTTTTGGTAACAGCAGCAAATACAAAGGAGGAAGACATCATCTCTCTTACTCGAATGTGGGGTGTGTGGAGGATAATATTTTTTGTTTGTGATGTATTTATCAACTACTATTTGCAATAGTACTTTATTGGAGACTTACAATGGAACTACAGTATATTACCGACAGCGAAATCCTCGATCTTATTAAACTAATCCCATAATAATAAACAAACCCAGCCACTGTGCCGGGTTTGTTTATTATTATGGGATTATAAATCCTGGGCTTAAAAGTGCTAATTACAAATCAGCACTAGTCACTGCAAACATTGGCGCATATCTCAAGGATCGAGTTACGAGGGGTAGGTTGTTTTGAGTTTGCAACTTATTCCCTCATTTCGATACCCGCGAGGGTCTTTTCGATGCAATATTCCTTCGTTTCGATCCTAATTTCCCTCAAAACGAGGCAATGTTCCCTCGTTTTGAGGGATTGTTTCCTCGTTTTGATGAAACTTTCCATCGAAACGATAGGCGCAAGGATCAAAATGAGGAAACTTTCTATCGATTCGAGGCAATTTCCTTCTTTTGAGGCAATTTCCCTCGAAGAAAGGGAATTCGATAAAAAGAAAACCAGCTTTCAGGATTATAAATCCCTTGCTAAAAAGTGCCAATTATAAATTGGCACTAGCGGTTACGGGCTTTGAAGCATATTTCGATGAGCAGGGAAAAACCATAACGCAGTGTTTTGAAATACACTGCAAAGAAACACAGGATTCCGGTTTTATCGGTGATTTTTGTCAGAAAGATTATGTGAAAAATTGAAACTGGAAAATGTTTGCCAAGTATCAGAATAAAACAACCAGTCTTCTTTTCTAATTTTTTCTCAACCCATCATTCAAATTTATAGCTACTGATATCAGGTTGCTTGATCCGGCAAGGGAATAGCGGGCTGAGCCATAGCTGATCTGAAATCGCTTGATGCGGAAGCCAAATCCCCAGGAAAAACCTACGGTTGACATTTTTTCGGCCAGTTTCATTTCCTGTCGCAACTGATAATTGTATCCGGCGCGAATGGTAAAATTGGGAGAGGGAAGTAGCTCGACGCCCAAAACCATGTGTCGCATAAACTTTTTGGTAAAGCTATCTTCTTTGTACACTGTGGTAGCTCCAGAATTATCTTCTTCAGGTTTAGCCAAATTCCATTTTTGTAAATGCTGAAGTGTTGCAGCCAGTCGGATTGGTGCATGTTGAAGTCGCTGCGATAACCCAACCTGGAGATCGAATGGAATTGTTTCCTTTTCAGCGCCGTCGTAATATGTTTTCAGCTGTGTTCCCACGTTTCGGGCCACAATTGCTAAGGTAGTTCCGCTGCTTTTACCAAAATAGGTGATCCCCAGATCGGCAGCCAACCCAAACGACTGGTAGTTTTCCATCGTTGACAGAATGGGTTTCAGAGTAACTCCGTATGTAAATTGCTTGTAAGTGTTTGCCCAAATGAGGTTTAGCGCATATTCTGCAGCGCCAAAAGTTGAACCGGTTTTCTCTCCGGTTTCGAGTGCTTCGGTAAACTTTCCATAGTTGATGTAGTGAACGCCCACAGCAAAATTGCCAGGCAGTGGGGTACCAAACGAATATGAGGCATAGCCATAGTTAATTCCGGCGAAATAATCGACATAGTTTACTGAAAGCTGGTTGCGCATGTCCGGTTTCAGGAGCGAAGGGTTATTGTAAGAAACATTCAGATCGGCCGAATCGTTAATGGCAATCTGGTTTCCGCCCAACGCCGCCATTCGGGCCGAATTGGTCAGGTTTAAAAAACTGTAGGTGTATTCACCGCCAATCTGGCCTTTGGCCACTGAAAAAATCAGCAAGTTCAGAAATATCAACAGGGTTAGATTGCGCATAATATTTAAAAATCGGCTTTTAAACCGAACGGCAAAAAGCAGGTTTTAGTATGATTATTTTGGAATTTGGTCTTTAAGGTCTTCGTCTTTTGGAATATCGTTGAAATGGTATTTTGCCAAAATAGTTCCTTTTTTTATCAGCATAATGCCTGGATTTGACCTCACCATCGTTTTAAGTGTCACTTCATCGGCATTGAAAAAATCGATATTGGCGCCGGTTGCCTGTTTGAAAGTCTCGAACTCGTTTTTTGACGAAGCTGTCAACGCAATTACATTGTATCCTTTTTGTTTGGCCTCAGCTGCAAATTTCCCGATTTTAGTCCATGCTTCGCGATTGGTTTTCTGAAGGTTCGACGAAGTAATCAGGAAAGTGCCTTTTTCATCGTACAAAAAGAAATCTTTTATGTCTTCACCTTCCGGCGATTCGATTCTGAAATCATGAATTGGTGGCACGTATCCTTCCTGAACTACAACCGGATCTTTTGCTTTAACGAATTTCCAGTTCAGCGTATCTTTCCATGGGATCTCAGTTTCTCCGAATACCTTCTCTTCGCCAGTCTTTTTGTTCTTATAAACGAAGTCATTTTTATAGATTGCTTTTGGTGCATTATCCGGAATTTTCATTGCGTCGGGGATATTTACGCCAACTTTATATGCACTAAAATCTATGATTGGCAAGTGATTGTAGGAGTATGCAACGAGGTAGAAATAGACAACCATTGTTGACCCGGTTAGAGCTATTGAAAGAACAGGGCCATTTTTGCTTTTGAATTTTTTCCGCTGAACAAAGACAATGATTGCCAGAGTGATCAAAACTATATTTTTATAAAAAGTTTGCCAGTTGGTAATTTTTAAAGCATCACCAAAACATCCGCAGTCAGACACCGGATTGGTAAGTGCAATAACAAGTGTCAGTCCGGTGAAAAATAACATGAAGCCCATCATGAACCAGCTTGTGAGGCGGATGAAGAAGTTAAACAAGAACGCTACTCCAAGGAAAAACTCGGCTGCAGCAAGCAGAACTCCGAGAGCAAACGCCAGAGTAGATATCCATGGCATGTGAAATGCATTGAAATAATCGGTGAATTTGTAGGCCGAACCCCAGGGGTCAATACCTTTGACAAAACCTGAAAAGCAAAAAGTTAGTCCTAGTAAAATACGTGAAATGTGTTTCAGCATGGGCTCAAATTTAAAATTCAATCTTAATTAACGCAAAAACTGCATAATTGATCATGTCGAGGTAGTTGGCTTCAATTCCTTCAGAAATGAGCGTTTTCCCCTGGTTATCTTCTATTTGCTTGGTTCTTTTTAACTTCATCAGGATCAGGTCGGTGTACGAGCTCATGCGCATGTGGCGCCAAGCCTCGTCGTAATCGTGGTTTTTGGCCAGCATTAAGTCTTTGGCTTCGTTAAAATGTTTTGTGTACACACTCAGCGTTTCTTCCTGGCTCATGTCGTCATTTTCCGAAGTCCCTTTTTCGAGCTGAATAAGTGCCATGATGCAGTAATTTACAATACCAATGTATTCAGAACGAACGCCTTCGTCGATTTTGCTGACTCCTTTTTGTTCAATACTTCTAATCCGCTGTGCTTTAATATAAATTTGGTCAGTCATCGAACTTGGGCGTAGTATTCGCCAGGCAATTCCGTAGTCTTTCATTTTCTTGGTGAAAATGTCTTGACAAATACTAATAACGTGGTTGTATTGCTGCGTTGTTTGATCCATGATTATCTTAATTTTTCGAAAAGGTAAAAGTATTAATTTTATTCCAGTAAGTTTACTTCATTGGTTCCGCCTTTTTCTTAACGAATCTTAATTGTAGGTTGCAAAATCCTTACTCTGTTAACTCATTAAAAAATAATTTGGTGCAATTAAATTCAATTTATTTTATTTTTGTAAAGCACAACAATCTGAAATCACTTAACTTAGTTGTATGTTAATCACCTCAACCGCGAATAAATTTCTTAAACGTAAAAATACCATTGCTTTAAACGGTAAAATTCTTGATTTGTCGCATCCAATTGTGATGGGCATTTTGAATGTAACTCCTGATTCTTTTTTCGATGGAGGTAAATATAAAACCGAAAAGAAGGTGCTCAAGCGGGCAGAAGACATTCTCGAACAAGGTGGAACAGTGATTGACATCGGTGCATTGTCAACCCAGCCAGGTTCGGAACCAATTTCAACAAAGGAAGAAATAGATCGGCTTTTACCAGCAGTTAAAGCGGTGAAGAAGAATTTTCCTGATGCTTTTATTTCAATTGACACCTATCGTTCGTGGGTTGCTCTGAAAGTGATCGAAGATTGTGGCCCCTGCATTGTTAATGATGTTTCGGGAGGAAATTTTGATACGCACATGTTTGATACCATTGCATCGCTTGGTGTTCCATACATTTTAATGCACATGCAGGGTACTCCGTTGAAAATGCAGGATGCCCCGGATTACGAGGATATTATAAGAGATATCTCACTCTTTTTCACTGACCGGGTAAAGCGTCTGACAAAAGCTGGAGTGAAAGATGTAATTATTGACCCTGGATTTGGCTTTGGCAAAAATTTGGAGCACAACTACGAGTTGCTTAACCGGCTCGATTCGTTTAAAGTTTTTCAACTTCCGTTATTAGTCGGAGTTTCCAGAAAATCTATGATTTTTAAACTCCTGAATACTAATCCTGATGAGGCATTAAATGGAACATCAGTAATTAATACGCTGGCATTGATGGGGGGCGCTGATATTTTACGGGTTCACGATGTGAAAGAGGCTGTTGAAGCTATTCGTATTTTCGAAAAGGTGCGGTCAACCTCAAAGTAGAGTTTTTTTTCAGGAAGCAGTTCTGAGTTGAAAAAGTTGTGGGTTGCAGCGATGAGTTGCGGTTAATTGTTAGATTGTTAAATTGTTTATGGTCATTAAGCATAAACAAACGAACTAATGCCGCTATTTTTATCTCCGGATCTCCAAATTTTCTCATCCTTTTTTCTTTACTTTTGCTTTATGACTTTATTTATCACAATACGGTTTCTGGATGTTGTCGATATCTTGTTGGTAGCAGTGCTGCTCTACCAAATGTACCGGATAATAAAGGGCACTGTTGCTTTCAGTATTTTCATTGGTTTCTTTCTGGTTTATTTAAGCTGGCTGGTAATTAAGGCGCTGAACCTGGAGTTGTTGAGTACCTTGATGGGGCAGTTTCTTGGCGTAGGAGTCTTACTTTTGGTAGTGGTTTTTCAGCAGGAAATCAGACGATTTTTACTTTTAATCGGCACGAATTATCAAACTAAGCGAAGTTTTGGGCTCGATAAATTGTTCGCATCTGAAAGGATTAAGCCGGCCACCAATCAACATATTAAAGAAATCGTGCGGGCCTGCGATAATATGGCCAGAGCCAAGACCGGAGCTTTAATCGTGATTCCGCAAAAAACAGAATTGAAAGATATAATTCGTTCGGGCGAGAAAATGAATGCACGCATTTCGTCAGCTCTTCTCGAGACCATCTTCTTTAAAAATACACCTTTACACGATGGTGCAGTTGTAATTGTTGGCAGCCGGATTGCAGCTGCCCGTTGCATTTTGCCAATAACCGAACGTCATGACATTGATCCAAATCTTGGTCTTCGCCATCGGGCAGCGGTCGGAGTCTCAGAAGTTACCGATGCTCTTGCAATCGTTGTTTCAGAAGAAACCGGCTCTATATCGCTGGCTTTCCAGGGCGAATTGATGCATAAAATTTCAGTCGTTCAACTTACCACCGAGCTGGAAAAAGTGATTGTTGAGGAAGCTTAAAACAATTTGGGAATTTGAAGATGAAAAATGCCTCAAGCCGTTTCATTCCCTAATCTTCAAATCTCCAAATCCTCAAATTTCCTACCTTTACGACGGATTTTAGAAAACAGATTTTGATATGGAGAATCGTATTTGCAAACTCTTTGGAATAAAATATCCAAT
>DAOPZV010000157.1:0-9175 GCA_035353575.1 Prolixibacteraceae bacterium
CCTTTTTGTATCTTCACCTGCAAATAAGCCAACACATGACCAACGAAAACAAACGGAAAACATGGACTCAGCCTTGGTCGTACCGCGAGGGAACGATAATTACAGCAGCAATTTTATTGCTGGGTTTTATGGTTCAGGCGGTTAGCAACGGCGTCATATTGCGATTTGCCGCGTTTCCTTGGAACTTGTTGGCCGGTTTGCTTTTTGTTGCGGTATTAGCAACCATATTTGTTATTTGGCAGAAACATGCGGTTATGAAATGGCTGGGGGGCGTTAAAGCGGCTTTGCCCGCCATTTTGGGATTTACACTGTTGGTTTTGCTTATGGGTTTTGTGAAACAGGATGTTGAACCGCAATCGGCTTTTTCGCGGCTTTTGGGGTTAACACATTTAGTTCACACCTGGCCGTTTATCCTGATCAATGTTTATCTGCTCATTCTTTTGGGAATTGTTACCCTAAAGCGTTTGACGCCATTTAACCTGAAAAACGTAGGGTTTTTTCTGAATCATTTTGGCTTGTTTCTGGTACTTTTTTCAACGGCATTGGGAAGCAGCGATATGAAGCGCCTTTCGATGAATTGCTACGAACAGCAGACTGAACGCCAGGCGTTCGATGAATCTGGAAATGCAGTTGAATCTCCGTTTGCCGTTCAGTTAATCAAGTTCAATATTGACGAATTCAGGCCCAAAGTTGCTGTAATTGATAATCAGTCGGGGCAAGTCATTGAAGATGGTGGCAAGGCGCAGTACGAAATACTCGACCGCAACTCATTCGATTTACTTAATTTTCATGTTGAGGCCGAGCAATTTCTTGAGACTTCAGGAAAAGTAGGTGACAACTATTTTGCAGTAAACGAACCGGGATCTGCGCCGTCGGCCAAAGTGAAAGTAACCGACAGAGAAAGTAAAAAGGAAGTTTCAGGATGGATTTGCAGCGGAAGCTATGCACACCAGCCCGAAGCGTTAAAACTGAACGACCAGTATTCGCTGGTTATGTTTCTGGCTGAGCCGCGCAAGTTCAGCTCTAAACTGAATATTCAGGCAAAGAGCGGCAAAAATGTAGCCACTACAATTGAGGTGAACCGGCCTTTTAAAATTGACGGCTGGACAATTTACCAGTTGGGCTACAACAAAGAAATGGGGCGCTGGTCAAATCTGAGTGTGCTTGAGTTGGTTCGCGATCCGTGGCTTCCCATAGTTTATTTTGGTATTTTCCTGATGATGGGTGGCGCGGCTTTCCTCTTTGTTACTGGTAAACCTAAAAATGGAGGGACTGAACATGTGGCTTGAATTTCCACTTTTTGCATCTATCGCGATCGCCTGCTGGTTGGCCGCTTCCGGTCTTTTCTTCACTTCAGGAAAAAAAGTGATGAACCAGTTGGCCGCAGTCTTGTCGCTTGCAGGCACAATCGTTTTGTTAATTTTTGTGGTAATTCTTTGGGTTGAGATTAAACGGCCGCCTATGCGAACACTGGGCGAAACGCGTCTGTTGTACGCCGTTTTCCTTTCGGGTATCGGACTTGTTTCTTATTTGCGGTGGAAATACAAATGGCTCGTCAGCTACAGTTTAGGCCTGGCTATTTTGTTCCTTATTGTAAATCTACAACATCCTGAAACATACGATAAAACGCTGATGCCAGCGTTGCAGAGCCCATGGTTTATTCCGCATGTAATTGTCTATATTTTTGCCTACGCTATGCTGGGAGCCTCGTCGGTTGTGGCATTGCGAAACCTGTTTTTTGTGCCCACAGAGAAATCAATCAAAGGCCCAATTCAAATGGCCGACAACCTCGTTTACCTCGGTTTTTCGTTCCTGACATTCGGATTGCTTTTCGGTGCGCTTTGGGCAAAAGAAGCCTGGGGGCATTATTGGACCTGGGACCCGAAAGAAACCTGGGCTTTTATCACCTGGATGTTTTACCTGGTTTATATACATTACCGATATCGTCACCCATTGGAACACAAAAAAGCCATGGGTGTACTTGCCATGGCTTTTCTGGTGTTACTGATTTGCTGGTTTGGCGTAAATTATTTACCAAGCGCGCAAAACAGTGTTCACGTTTATTCAGAGTAAGTTTTATTTCTTGATTTGCAGGAACCAGCTCAATGTTTGGAAAGCAACCATTGAAACGGCAGTAGAATGGTCGCCCGGAACAGTTCTCAATTCAAGTTTAGTTGAATTATTTGAGTCTGCTGTCATAAAATCACTGTACATTTTCGAACTTATGCCCGGCGGAATGTAATCGTCAGATGCACCGTGGAAAAGCTTTGTTGGTGTAGAAAGGCTCCACGCCTTAACGCTGTTCGAATTAATGACGCTTTTGAAGGCTGCAAACTTCGAGACAGTTGTATAAGAGGTTCTGAAATCTGTTGTCAGCAGAGAAGGAATTTGAGTAGTTAAAGCAGCATTTATTTCGCCACCAGTGTGTAATCCATCGAAAAGACCGGGAATTTTAGCGGCATAAGTTGCTTGAAAAAAGTCGCTTAACGGATTGGTGATTGAACCAATATTGATGTACGAATTTAGTACGTAAGCCAGAAAATATGGCATCGGATAAACATCTTTTGCCAAAACGTAGTCAGTCATGTATTCAATAGAGTAGGGGCCTGCGCCACATGAGCTGGCAATAAGGTTAAATTCCGAAGAATACTCTTTCTCAATTGTTCGCTGAAGCTGAAGTGTTGCCCATCCTCCCTGTGAATAGCCGAAAATGAAAAGATCTTTCGTTGGTTTGGCAACAATTTTATCATCAGTGGCCAACTCTTTAGTTGCGCGGATCATGTCGAGAATTGATTGTGTTGACGATTTAGCGTCGAGATACGGATGAGGAAGGCTCGTGGAAACTCCAAACCCAATGTAATCCGGAATTACAACAATAAAGCCCGTTGAGGCCAGGCTTTCGAGCATTAGGATGTTATCTTCCGATGGATTCTCAGTTGGGGCATCTTTGTAAACAGTATTTGTTCCATTTTGAAACGAAAGAATGGGATAATTCCCGGGTGTTTTCGGGAAACAGGCCAAGCCCGAAGCTTCAATTGTTTTATTCTGAAAAGTCGTTTTATATACGACCTTTTGAACCTGTACATCAGAAGATATAATTGACCCAAAAAATGTGCTGAAATTGGGGATCAGCTCATTCAGATTTGCTTTAATATCTGAAACAGAGAGATTAACCTTTGTTTCACTCGAAAGGTAATACGAATTTCCTGTCGTATTATCTTCGCCTCCCGATTTACAGGAGCTTAAAAATATTCCCGACAGGCTCATCGCCAGAATCAGGAAAGCTAAAATTTTGGACAGTTTCATAGTGCTTATTTATTGTTTTCAAATCCAAGTTCTGCGGCTGAAATTCGGAGGAAGTCGCGTGTGTAATAATCCTGATCTATGATTTCGTTATTCCAAATCAGAATATCCAAATCGATATTTCTTGCTCCAAATTTGGGTTGCGTTCTGTCGCGTCCCATTTCATCTTCCAACCTTTTTAACGCGAGATTTAATTCATTCAAACCCATTTTGGTCTTTATTCTCACTGCTCCGTTCGTAAAATCCGGCTGATCGGCAATGCCAATCGGACTGGTTTTTATCATCTTCGAAACCTGAATTACCTCAAACTGATTGCCCAAAAGATGAATCGCTTTTGGGATATTCTTCCCGGCATCAATGTTTGAGCCAATTCCAATAATACAGTCGTTCATTTACCTTAATTCTTTTTTTAGGGCAAACGTAACCCGAACTTAGGTTACGCAAATCTTATCTTTCAGCTTCCATTTCAAACGAGACTGATTCGGCAAAACGCAGGGCGTGCGGTTTGTCAACTTCAACGCGAGCCCAGCTAACCCGCTCGTCGGCCATGATGAGGTCGAGCACATTTTTCGTCAAAACCTCGAGCAATTTAAATCTCTTCTCCTGAACCATAGCAATAATTTGCTTGGTAATCGTTTTGTAGTTGTATATGCCATCTGGTTCGTCCGCAAGCAACGCTTCTTCCGAAATGTCGGCTTCTATTTCAACATTAATAACCACATCCTGCATATTGGCTATTTCTTCCGGGTTGAACCCGATATAAGTTCGCAACAACAGATTTTTTACACGAATAAGTGCCATAGTTTTAAGCAATATCTTTTATACAATTAAATCAGATTTTCACCTCCGTCGCAATACAAAATTTGGCCGGTAAGGTATTCGTTTTCAAGAATGTAATCCAGACTCTTGATGATGGGATCCACTCCTCCAGGCCGCTTCATCGGGATTTTATCAGCAAGTTTCCAAAGGTAGCTTTCGTCTTTATCGCCCGGTGGTAAAGTAAGGCCCGGAGCAATAGCATTGACCCGAATGGCGGGGCCAAATTCGGTAGCTGCCATTTTTGTGAGGTTCCAGAGTGCTTTTTTTGACAATGAATAGACTGCAAAATTCGACTGGTTTTTCACAATCCTTGTATCGACAAAGTTTACGATATTCCCCGATTCCGCGTATTTTGAAAAGTCGCGGCAAAGGATGAAAGGCGCCATGAAATTAATTTTCATTTGCTTTTCCAGAAATTCAACAGACGAATCTGCAATACTGGCAGGTTCAAATGCCGATGCGTTGTTGATCAGTAGATCAATTTTCTCAAAATTAGTTAATATATCCGGAATCAGTTTTTCGACTTCAGATAGCTCACTAAGATTTGCTGCAAAGATTCTGAAGCGCTGACCAGGATACCGACTGCTTAATTCATCGCAAAACATTTTGGCTTCTTCATCCGAAGTGTTGTAATGAATGGCAATATTCCATCCCTGGCTTGCCAAATGTGCTGCAATCGCTTTCCCGATTCGTTTGGCTGCGCCTGTTATCAGTGCTGTTTTGTCCATTACTGTTATATTCAGAAATAAGAAACAACAATCTTAAACGGATTTTTACTTCATCCCTTTAAATCTTTTTGCGACATTCTTGAAATAGTCGTTTCTCGATTCAGAAGAGTCTATGCTGTTGTTACTTATATTTTCGATATTTACCACATTTACCACTCTCGATATGAAATCGGCTCTCGATTGCGATTTGGGTGGTTCAGAAGAAACCGTGTTTGCCGGTAGTTTAGTCGGTTCTACTTTCTCTCCGGAAAGAATACTCTCAATTTTAGTCAGTTCATCGTTCGAGAATTTAAGATTCTTCAACGCAGCAACATTGTTGTTGAGTTGTTCAACCGAGCTGGCGCCAATCAGTACTGAGGTAATTCTTGGATCTCTGAGGAGCCAAACCAGCGCCATTTGAGCAAGCGTTTGGTTACGTTTTTTAGCTATCTCATTTAGTTTTTTCACTTTTTCAATTGCAGGACCAACCATCTCGGGTTTCAAAAATCCCCACGATTTGGCAGCTCTCGAACCTTCGGGAATACCATTCAGGTATCTGTCGGTAAGTAAACCCTGCGCCAGCGGAGAGAATGGAATGCACCCAATGCCTTCTTGCTCAAGCGTATCGAGTAATCCATCTTCAACCCAACGTTCGAACATCGAGTATTTAGGCTGATGAATTAAACAGGGAGTTCCTAATTGTTTCAATATTTTCGAGGCCTCCGCAGCCATCGGAGCCGGATAATTCGATATGCCCGCATAAAGTGCTTTCCCTTGCCGCACTGCTTGGTCAAGCGCCATCATTGTTTCTTCGAGCGGGGTGTTTGGATCGGGGCGATGCGAATAGAAAATATCGACATAATCTAAGCCCATTCGTTTAAGACTTTGGTCGAGGCTCGAAAGCACATATTTTCGGCTTCCCCATTCGCCATAGGGGCCTGCCCACATCAAATATCCTGCTTTGGTAGATATAACAAGCTCATCCCGATAGGGTGCCAAATCGAGTTTCATGATCTTTCCAAAGTTTTCTTCAGCTGAACCTGGAGGCGGACCATAATTGTTTGCTAAATCAAAATGGGTAATTCCGAGATCGAATGCCCGGCGGCACATTGCCCGCCCGTTCTCAAATACATCGACACCTCCGAAATTATGCCATAATCCGAGCGAAATAGCAGGTAATTTCAGACCCCATTTTCCACATTTATTATAGGGCATTTCTGTATAGCGGTTTTCGTCAGCGATGTAATACATTTCTTTTGAATTTGAATTGATTAATATAGATTAAGAAAGAGCAAGTTAAGAAAAACAATCTGCACAACATTTATTGTTTCGGAACTTTTTTATAATCCAGAGGTTTAAACGCTGAGTGGGTGCTATTATTTTAAAGGTTTATCGGGACTAAAGAGTTCGCTCATGGAAGCAAAAAGAAAAGAAAATTCACCAAATCCGATTTATGTGGTTTCAGGAGGAAAAGGTTTGGCCGGAAATAATATGGTTCAGTCATTACTTATCCAATATCCGAACAATAATGTTCCCGTGATTATTGTGCCCAATATGACTGAAGAGCATCAGTTGACAACATTAGTTAAAAAAGCAAAGGCAGAGGGCGGACTGATAACCCACACGATGGTAAACCGGAAACTGCGTAATTTTCTGAATGAATTGTGCCGGGAAAATAATGTGAAATGCATTGACTATATGGGCGAACTGGCGGATTACCTCGATCAAAAACTGGATATTGAATCATTGCAATATCCAGGGTTATACCGCGAAATTAATCAGGAATATTTCGACCGAATTGATGCAATCGAATTTACACTGAATCACGACGATGGATTAAGTCCTGGTAAGTTGCACAAGGCTGAGATTGTGCTTACCGGAGTTTCACGATCGGGAAAGACTCCACTTAGTGTTTACCTGGCTATGTACGGATGGAAAGTTGCCAACATTCCTTTGGTAATGGGAATCGATCCTCCCGGGGAATTGTTTGAAGTGGATCCGAAGCGGGTATTTGGGCTGAATATAAGTTCTGGTCAGTTGATCTCGCATCGGATGAAGCGTTTGATAAGCATTAACAATACATCAAATACAACCTACGTGGACGAGCGAATGGTGCAGCAGGAAATCAGAAATGCAAATTTCATATTCGAGCGAGGTGGATTTACGGTTCTCAATGTATCGAACAAACCGGTTGAGACCACAGCCAACGAGATCTTAAATATGATGGCCGAACGATTCGAGTATCGCGGCCGGAGGTTGGATTCACCTTATCCGGATGAGGTAAAGGATTAAAAATCAAATTTTATCTGGATTTATGATCCGTTTTTATGTAATCTAAAAAATCCGTTTATTGGGTACAAAATCTGGATTTTACTTGCATGTTGAGATTAAAAAGGTTTATGACTGGTACTGTTTTATCCAGTATTTTGGAAATGAAAACCTGCCTCTTTATCTTTTCTTCAATGAACTATTAAAAGATTATATACTATCTTTCGGATGAAAAATACAAAAATCACAACTCGTGTTTGATGATAAGAACTTTAAAAATTTGTTTGGCTTGTATTATGTGCCGTTGTGCTATTATGCACGCAAATTCAAGCTGGACACATATGAAGCGGAAGAAGTTGTTCAGCGTATTTTTCTAAAAATATGGGAGAATAAGGACCATATTCTCATCGAAAAAAGTATTTCTGCCTATTTGTACCAGTCAGTACGAAATGAAAGTATCAATTTTCTTAAGCAAAAGCTTGCGACATCTAAAAATCAGGAGAAATATGGAAGAAAACTGAAATATGCTAATCTTTTTGAAGCCATCAGCGAAGAAAACGGGTCGTCAGTTTTGCTTGTTCAAGAATTAGAAGGTCAAATTAATTCGGCCATCGAGTCGCTGCCTGAAAAATGCCGCGAGATATTTCTCTTGAGCCGGAAGGAAAACCTGTCGATTAAGGAAATTGCTGAGCAGTTGAATATTTCTGTTAATACTGTACAAACACAAATTTCCATAGCCCTTACCAAGTTGCGAAATATCTTAAGTCCATATATTACGGCATTAATCGTGGCAATTATTAAATTTTTTTAAAAAATCACGAATTCGTTTCACTGAATTTCTTTTCCATTTTGTCATATAAACATGAAACTAATGTATGAGTAGTATCAACGAAATAAAGATCGCACATTTTCTGTCGGGGCATGCTTCGGAAGAAGAAGCCAACGAAATTCTCCAATGGAAGAATGAAAGTCAGGAAAACAGAAAGACCTTTCAGGAAATGGAAACGGCATATAATGTTTCAGAAATCATTATGAATCCTGAAAAATACGATGCAAAGGAATCCTACCTAAAGATTTCATCTAATAATATTAATGAAGAGCACGGTTTGTTCCAGATTAATTTACGGCACGTAATTGGTTATGCCGCTGCAATATTAGTCACTGCAAGTCTTACCATATTTACAAGCAATTATTTTACGCCAAAACACCCCGATGTAAATCAAGTAGTTTACAACAGCATAGAAACTTCTTCCGGAGCCAAGAGTTTAGTAACTCTTGAAGACGGAACTAAAATATGGCTAAATGCCCACAGTAAACTAATATATCCTAATCGTTTTGTTGGAGGGCAACGGATTGTAAAACTGGAAGGAGAAGGATATTTTGAGGTGGCAAAAGAAAAAACCCGTCCGTTTAGAGTTGAAACGTCAGGGTTGAGTATCAATGTGCTGGGGACCACATTTAACCTGAAATCTTATCCGGAAGAGGGTTTGATTGAAACGACACTGATAGAAGGTGAGATCGTATTAAATAAGATCATTGAAGGACAGGAAGACCAAAATTTGCTTAGACTAAAGCCTAATCAGAAAGCAACATTTGTTAAGAAAGACGGATTGCTTTTGACCGATGAGATTCACGCAGCAAATATTCCTGTTACTGAAATAGAACAAAGATCAAGCGAGAAGCTTGTTATTGCTGAAATTGCTGATCTGGAACCCGTTGTTGCCTGGAAAGATGACCGTATGGTTTTTAAAAACGAAGCGTTTGAAAGCATTGCTGTTAAACTTGGCCGAAGATATAATGCAAGATTCGATTTTATTGATAAGGAAGTTAAGCAATACCGGTTTTCCGGAGTCTTTGAAGAGATCAGCATTGATCAGGCATTGAAGGCTTTACAGTTTGCTTCCCAATTTAGTTTTGAAATAAATCAGGATGTAATAACCATTAAAAAATAAGAATATGAAAAAAATGGGCTGACAATTTTTTGCGGAAATTGACCAGCCCCTTGAATAGTAATACTTTAATTTCTAATTCTTTACAAAACTATGAAAAAAAACCTAAATTCCTTCCCTTTTAAAAGG
>DAOPZV010000158.1:0-9170 GCA_035353575.1 Prolixibacteraceae bacterium
TTATGAAAGAATGTTTCGGTATATTTGGTTTGAAAAACAATTTAATCAGTTAAGAGAGATGAATTTGAATTCCTCCCCCAAAATTCTGATTGCTGAAGATGTCGAGTCTAACTTTCTCTATCTGAAGGCTGTACTTAGTAAATTAAACGCTACGGTTTTTTGGGCTAAAAATGGTGTTGAAGCTATTGATATCTGCGAAAATAATGATATTGATCTTGTTTTAATGGATTTGCAAATGCCCGACATGAACGGCTATGAAGCAACCGAATTGCTTAAAAAGAAGTGCCCGGAAATACCAATTATAGCTCAAACCGCTTTTGCAATGTCTGACGATCGGGAAAAAGCCATTGAAGCGGGATGTGATGATTACCTTGCGAAGCCGATCAAATCGAAAGATCTTTTAGTTGCAGTCGAAAAATTCATCAATATTTGAAAATATAAACAACTCCTTACAAAAAAAGCGTCCATCTTTCAACTGATGGGCGTTTTTTTGTAATGGATAAAACATTTTAATTACACATCAATAATTACTTTTACAGCCAATTAACAGAAAAAGATATGTGTTGCGAAGAGACAAGCGGGAAAATTGAGAAACCGGGAAAGACAGTCGATTCCGTACAGAACAAGCAATTTCTACTCGATCAAAGATATTTGAAAATGGCCGCAATTTGGGCGCAAAACTCTTATTGCAAACGTCGGCAGGTTGGCGCACTTCTCGTTAAAAATAAGATGATTATATCCGATGGATATAACGGAACACCTTCGGGTTTCGAGAACAATTGCGAAGACGAAAATAACAAGACGTTTCCGTTCGTTCTTCATGCTGAAGCCAATGCAATAACAAAAGTGGCAAAGTCGAACAACAGTAGTGATGGCGCTACCTTGTACGTAACATCGTCACCCTGCCTCGAATGTTCTAAACTAATTATTCAGGCAGGAATTAAACGAGTGGTTTTTTACGACAATTATCACCACGACGACGGAATTTTACTCCTGAGAAAGGCACACATTGATGTTGTACAGGTAGAAATAGACAAATAGGTAAAAAATGAAAAACTTCAAATATTCGGTATATATTCCTGTTTTGCTGGCGATAGCGCTGGTTGCAGGCATTTTGATAGGAAACAAACTCAGCAAAAACTCAAGCAGCGGTTTTCAGGCAACATCAAAAGCAAATAAGCTCGATGCAATTGTGGATTTAATCCAAAACGCCTACGTCGATTCCATTTCAACCGATTCGCTCGTCGAAAAAACCATACCTCAGTTGCTTAAAAATCTCGATCCGCATACAACCTATATTCCGGCCAAAGAAATGGTTGGAGTTGAAGAAGAAATGAGGGGAAATTTTGGCGGTATCGGCGTTCAATTCTCCATACAGAATGACACGGTAATGGTGGTCGATGTCATTTCCGGAGGGCCATCTTCGAAACTCGGGATCATTCCTGGCGACCGCATTGTAAGTGTTAACGATACGCTGATGGTTGGAAAGGACGTTAAAAACGAGAAAGTTTTATCGAAACTTCGTGGCAAAAAAGGCACGAAAGTCAACGTCGGGATTAAAAGAAAAGGAATAAAAGAGCCAATCCAATTTACGATAACACGCGGCGAAATACCAATTTACAGTGTTGATGTAAGCTATATGATTGACGAGAAAACCGGTTATATTAAAGTTAGCAGGTTCGGTGAACAAACATACGAAGAGTTCATGAAAGCAATGCTCGAACTAACTGAACAAGGCATGAAAAGCGTTGTTGTTGACCTACGTGGCAACCCGGGAGGCTACCTCAACGCAGTAATAAAAATGGTCAACGAATTTCTGGAAAAAGGAAAACTAATTGTTTACACACAAGGAAATGCACAGCCACGAAAAACATTCCAGGCCGACAGCCGAGGAATATACCGCGACAAAGGAATCACCGTATTAATTGACGATTTTTCAGCTTCTGCCAGTGAAATTTTTGCAGGAGCAATTCAGGACAATGATCGTGGTTGGATTATCGGGCGTCGCTCCTTCGGGAAAGGACTTGTTCAGGAGCAAATACCATTTAACGACGGAAGTGCGGTGCGTTTGACCGTAGCCCGCTATTACACGCCAAGCGGCAGATGCATCCAGAAACCATACGACAAAGGAAATGATGAGTATTATAAAGACATTATGCAGCGAGCTATTCACGGCGAATTCCAAAAAGCTGACAGCATAAAATACAAAGACACCGTTAAATACAGAACACCATCCGGAAGAATTGTTCATGGCGGCGGCGGAATTATGCCCGATTTCTTTGTTCCTGCCGATACTTCGGGCTATTCTGATTATTACCAGAAAATCACTCAAAAAGGAATCGTTTACCAGTTTGCACTAGACTATGCCGATTCGCATCGCAACGAACTTTCCAAGTTAAAAACCGCTGCCGAGTTTGACAAATACCTCGACAAAATCAATATTCTGAATCAGTTTGTGGCGTACGCTGAAAAGAAAGGTGTTAAAACAAATCATAACGACCTGAAAATTTCAACGAAAGTAATTGACAGCCAGGTAAAAGCCCACATTGCCCGAAATATCGTTGGAGAAAAAGGATTCTATCCAATCATTCAAAATATTGACAGAACGTTGCTCGAAGCCATTTCAAAATCAAAACTTCCCATTCAACAAAATTTGGAAAGCGCTGTAACTAAATAAAAAGTTGTTCGTCTTACCGGGAAAAGTAAGCAAATTAAGATGAATGTAAAAGAGTACAACCAATCGGTTGACCTTTATTCGGACAACGTTTTCCGGTTTATCCTGAAGAATATCAAGGATGAAGAACGCGCCCGCGATATTGTTCAGGATAGCTACGAGAAACTGTGGCGAAACGCTGAAAATGTAAGTTTCGACAAAGTAAAATCGTACCTGTTCACCACTGCTTACCACACAATGATTGACATTCTCAGGAAAGACAAACGCCAAACTTATATGGCAGATTACCATATTCCTGAAGATGTGCACGACCGGCAATATTCTGACCTGGCCGAAATTCTCAACAACGCGGTAAAGCAATTACCCGACATTCAGCGAAATGTGGTTCTTCTGCGCGATTACGAAGGATATTCGTACAAAGAAATCGGCGATATTACCGAATTGTCCGAAGCTCAGGTAAAAGTTTACATTTACCGTGCACGGATTTTTCTTAAAAATTACATCGGAAAAATGGAGGTAGTAGTATGATAACCAGAGACAACTACGAATCATATTTCGTGGATTACCTGGACGGTAATCTGCCCGAAAACCAAATCGACCAGTTTTTGGATTTTCTGAACCAAAACCCTGATCTTAAAGAAGAACTTCATCTTTTTGAAGAAGTAGTTCTTCCGGAAGAAAATGTAGTTTTTCGGGGAAAAGAGCAACTTCGCAAAAGCTCTTCTGAAGAAAAACTTCGCTTTGAAAACAAAGCAATAGCTTACCTGGAGGGCGATATGGACGCACATGAAAGCCGGGCTTTCGGCACCTACCTCACCCAACACCCTGAATTGCAGAAAGAGTACAAACAGTTTGAAAAAACCCGGCTAATACCCGATTCTTCAGTTCAATATACAGCCAAAAGCAAACTTTACCACAAGCCCGTGCGGACAATGGTAATGAGCTGGGTTGCCCGCGCCGCAGCAGTAGTTGCTTTAGTTTGGGGAATTAATTCGTTAATCCAAACCCCGAAAAAGACTGAATTAGCGCAAAACAAGACTGAGTTTAGCCCGGCAAAAACAGAGAAAATTCAGCCTGATATTCCGGCAAAAGCTGTTTCGCAAGCAGCAACAAGTATCCAGAGAAAAGAAAAAGTGAAAGAAAGAATTACGCCAACTGGAACCAACGGAACAAATATGTCTGTTCAAAAGAAGAAACAGGAAAAACAACCGGTGCCGGTGGCTGAAACAAAAGAAGCTCCTATTCAGCTGGCTGAAATTCCCTCAATTAACGCCAAAATTGAAACAGAACAAGACTTGCACCTGGCAACGAAACAAACGAATATTGTAACCCGAAAAAACGAAGTTCAACGAGTGAGCGTTGAAGAATTTTTGGCTATGCGGGCAAAAAAAGTTGGAAAAGAGGGCCTGTTTTCAGCACAAAGACTGGCCCGTTTGGGACTGAGCGTTGCCTCAGAACTTTCGGGCGAACGCATTGGCTATAAAGAAAAAGATGGTAAGATTACAAGCGTTGAATTCGAAAGTAAGTTGATGGCTTTTTCAATTCCGCTCGAAAAAAAATAAAAAGTGTTGTAACATTTTGAAATGCCTCTTCGTCTTACGGCAAATTTTAAAACAAATGCCATGAAACGAATTATTCTCACTCTAGCTTCAATTGCGGCACTTAGCTTCAGTTTAAAAGCACAGCAAACCAAAGAAACTAACGTAACTAAAGACAAAACTCTCTTATCCGAAAAGGCGGACACTACTTCGAACCGGACCAAAGCTGACACAGCAATTGTTCGCATCGGGAAGAAAGATGTGAAAGTGATTGACCACGAAGGCGGAACCGAAATCATTTGGGGAAAAGGGAAAAACAAAAACCGAAAAGATAAATCGGACAAATTTGATGGGCACTGGGAAGGCATCGAATTCGGATTCAATTCGTTTGCAAAACCCGATTACAGCATGTATTCACCTGCAGACAATTACAGCATGTATACAGGAAGTGAATTTATGTCGCTCAACCAGGGAAAGTCTGTTGAATTCAACTTCAACTTTTATGAACTGAATATCGGGTTGTCTAAAAATTACGTCGGGTTAGTTTCAGGAATGGGATTGAGTTTTAACAGCTACCGCTTTGAAAATCCTTATACCATCGAAAGAGGACCATTGAAAGTTGCACCAGTTGCTTTAAATTACGATAATCTGTCGAAAACTAAGCTTGCCGTTTCTTATCTAACCGTTCCGGTTTTGTTCGAATTCCAGATTCCTGTTAATAAAAATGAAGGACGGCTTTTCGTAAATGCAGGTATCATCGGTAGTGTAAAACTGGGTTCCCACACTAAAGTTAAACACGGCAGCATCAAGGACAAAAACCGAGATGGATTCAATATCAATTCGTTTAATTACGCGGCGACAGCCCGGATTGGGTATAAAGGCGTCAGTTTATACACAAAATACAGCTTAACTCCTTTCTTTGAAAAAGGTAAAGGACCAGACTTGACTCCGTTTACCGTAGGAATAAGCTTTACAGATTAATCAGAAATAAAGTTCAGAAAACCAGGAAGGAGTTTGTCAGCATTGATAAACTCCTTTTTTTGATTTTGATTGCTTAATTTTGCATACTCAGAATTTAAAAAACGAATTATTCACAGATGAAACAAATCTATCTGCTACTAATTCTGATTTTTAGTGTTCTTGAATTGTTTTCGCAGCAAAACGACTCGATTATTGTGCCTCAAAATGCCAAAGGAAGGTTTTCAGGACTAATCAATGTGCAAGATTTGGGAACAGAAGAAAATAATTTTGGAGCGGAGAAATTCGAAGGAAACTGGTCGGGAATAGAATTTGGGTTAAATGGCTTTGCAGGGCCAGATTACAGCGCTTACCAGGAATCGGATGGACATTTCCTGTCGAACGATGTACTTCGGTCTAATGTTTTAAACCTGAATCTCTTGCAGTATTCCAAGGGACTGCAACAGTTCAGAAATAATTTCGGTGTTATTACCGGGCTTGGACTCAGCTTTAAAAGCTACCGGCTCGATCAAAATAGAACCATTTTTCAGGACGAAACAGGCAAAATACAACCAATGCAATTGTATTACGATTCGAGCCAAAAATCAAAATTCTCACTTTTATATCTCGATATCCCACTACTTTTGGAGATACAAATTCCGGTCAACCACATCAATAACAGATTTTACTTTTCTGCCGGATTAGTCGGCTCGAAATTACTGGAAGCGCACACCAAAATTAAATACCGAAAGGATGGAAAGAAAGAGAAGCTAAAATCGCCGGGCGATTATGGAATAAACGATTATAAAGTTGCTGCGACTGTTCGTTTGGGTTACCGTTGGATAAACGTTTTCGCAAGCTACGATTTGGTTCCACTATTTGAAGAGCGCAAAGGACCAGAACTTTACCCATTTTCCGCCGGAATCAGGCTAATTTCGTTTTGATTGCTATTCGCTCGGGACAGTGAAATAAAAGGAACTTCCGTTATCGACTTCTGACTCAAGCCAGATATGGCCTCCCATTAACTCAACAAGATTTTTTGTAATACAAAGACCCAGACCATTCCCTCCAAATTTTCGACTATACGAAGTTTCGACTTGCCTGAAACGGTCAAATATCTTGTCATGGTCGTGTGGTGCAATGCCAATACCTGAATCAGAGATCCTGAATTCCAGGTTTTCACCTAATTTACTGCACGCGACTTCAATTGTTCCTTCAAATGTAAACTTCAAGGCATTACCCAACAAATTGGCAAAGACCTGCTTTAGTCGCTCATAATCAGCACAAACGACTGAGTTTCTAACTGTTTCAGACAAATTTATTTTTAGATGAATGCCCTTGCTTTCAATCCGATGCCTGAACATTAACTCAATGTCGTGAATAATTTTTAAAACCGGAATTTTAGTGCGCCGAATACTGATTTCTCCAGCTTCAATTTTTGAAATATCGACAATATCATTGATGATATGAAGAAGTGCATTGCCACTTCCTACAATCTGATCGACAAATTCATGCCTTTGCGTTTCGTCAAAATCGCCGGAAGCAAGTAACTCAGAAAAGCCAATAATACAATTCAGCGGAGTCCTGATTTCATGACTCATATTAGCCAAGAAGGCCGATTTTAGCCGATCGCTCTCCTCTGCTTTTTCTTTTGCGGTAATTAGTTCCGCCTCCATTTTCTTTTGTGCACTAATGTCTTCTTTAATGCCAATGTAGTTTGTAATCTCTCCTTTCTCGTTCTTGATTGAAGTTATTGTAGCGCTTTCCCAAAATAATTCACCATTCTTTTTCCGATTGCGCAACTCACCACGCCATACACCACCCGAAGAAATCGTATTCCATAAATTCTTATAAACCAGAGGATTCATTTCATCCGATTTAAGTATGTAGGAATTTTGACCGATCACTTCTTCAGAGGTGTAACCAGTCTTCTCAAAAAACTTCGGATTTACATACTCAATTTTCCCCGAAACATCTGTTATTACTATCGTTGCGGGATTTTGCTCAATGCCTTTCGACAACTTTTGAATGGTCTCGTTTGCGGCTTTCTGTTCGGTAATGTCTCGTCCAATTCCAACCAGTCCGGTTACTTTACCATTCTCGTCAATCAACGGAAATTTTGAAGTTAAAGTCCACCTCCAGTTTCCATCGCTGTTCTTAAATTTTTCTTCCTTATTTAAAATAGTCTTCGCACACTTAATTACTTCTAAATCGTCGTTATAACTCTTGAGCCCGTCTTTGTTTTCAAAAAGTTCGAGATCGGTCTTGCCAAGCACTTCACTTTCAGACGAAAATCCAAGTTTTTGATAATCGGTTATATTCGAAACTATCTTGCGGCAATTGTTGTCTTTAACGTAAATGCTAACCGGCAAATTATCTATCAATGTTCTTAAAAGAGCGCGTTCTGCTTTAAGCGATTCCTCCACTATTTTTTGCTCGGTAATATCGCGCATGATACCACCAATACCGTGTTTATTATCTTTCAGGCGTAACGGAAATTTGGTTGTTTCATAAATCCGATCCCCAAGTTTTTCCACTACTGTAAAAGCCGATTTGGTTTTCAGAGCCTTTTCATCAGACGATTTACAAGGGTAGATCCTTTTTTTATCGGCCAGTTCTTCGTCGGTTTTATTCAAAACCTCATCCGACGTTTTCCCGAAGAATTTAGCCATTGACTTGTTTGCCATCAAATATCTCAACTGGTCGCTTTTAACAAACATCATATCAGCTGAAGTATCAAAAAAAGCATGATGACGTTCTTCATTTTCCCTCAGCGATTGAAAATTTTTGACTTGCTCATCGCCCAAAACCATTTTTTTTAAATTGTCTAATCGCTTGTACTGCCGAATATGCTTCCCGATCCGTGAAAGCATCTCTTTTTCGGCAAATGGTTGGCCAACAACATCTGCGCCTCCTGCTTCAAACGCTCTAACGGCAAAGTTGTCATCATCCGAAGTACCCACAAAAACAACAGGAACATCTGCCAACAGCGAATCAGCAGAAATTTGCCGACAAATCTCTAAGGCAGCAGCATCAGATAAAGTGAAATGAAGAATAACGAGGGAGGAATTTAGCTTTCTTAAAATATTCTGATCGAATTCGTTAATGCAGAGAACTTCCACTAAATAATTCTTGCGATTCAAAGCACTAACAATATCCTTTGAATCAGTTGATTGATATATAACAATCCGATTAGCTACATTTTCTGTCACCCCAACCATACTGTCATTCATCCCTTTTCAAATAAAATAGGTTCCGGTTAATTTTCAGAATTCAAAAATCTGTCCCTTTCAAAGATAACAAAACATACATAATACAAAAAACATCTTTAATCATTCTGAAAGTAAGATGACAAAGTAAGATTAAAAAATTCCGATTTAAATATAAGAGGGGTTCTGTTTCAAAGCATCTCATCTGGAAATTTATTCCCAATTTTCATCTAATTTTGCCTATTCATTATAACTATGTAAAAAAACAGATATGAGACTGTTATTAATAAGCAATTCTACCATGCCCGGCGAGGCATATCTCGATTATCCGAAACACGAAATCAAAAAGTTTTTAGGCGAAAAAACACTCACCGCACTATTTATTCCATATGCAGCAGTAACTTTTTCGTTTGATGTATATGAACAAAAGGTGGCCGAACGCTTTGCCGAGCTTGGCTTTTCTTTAAAAAGCATTCACCATTTCAGCAACCCGGCGAAAGCCGTCCGCGAGGCCGATGCTATCGTTATCGGCGGCGGAAATACCTGGCAGCTGGTCAGAATGCTGCACGACAACAAGCTGATGAACCCCATCCGCGAAAAAGTGATGAACGGCACGCCTTACATTGGCTGGAGCGCCGGATCGAACGTGGCCTGCCCTACTTTGCGCACTACGAACGACATGCCCATCATCGACCCAAAAGGATTTGATACTACCGGTTTGGTTCCATTCCAGATTAACCCGCATTACCTCGATGCCAATCCTGAAGGGCATGGTGGCGAAACCCGCGAGCA
>DAOPZV010000159.1:0-9157 GCA_035353575.1 Prolixibacteraceae bacterium
CAAGCCCGACCTGGTTTTTGCGTCGTCGCTCATCAAGCCCGAAATTCTGGATAACATTCGCAAACTGGGCATCAAAATCGAATACATGCCTTATCCAAAATCGTTCGACGAGATTTGCACTGATTTTATCCGCGTTGGCGAATTGGTGGGGCAACAGGCAAAAGCCAAAACTATAGTGGCGCAGCAACGCGACCGGATGGCTAAAATCAAAGCAAAAATACCCGCTGGGAAACACCCGAAAATGTTTTTTCAAATTGGCGCCAAACCTTTGTTTTGTGCCGTACCTCAGACTTTCATGGACGATTTTGTTACGTTTTCAGGAGGAACAAATATTGCAGCCGGGCTTACAATTGGCAGTGTAACACGCGAATTTGTGCTGAAGCAAAACCCCGACCTAATTTTTATCGTCACCATGGGAATTGTAGCAGAAGAAGAACGCGAAAACTGGCTGAAATATCCATCGCTTTCGGCCAGCAAAAGCAAGCAGATTTTCATCCTCGATTCGGATAAAACCTGTAGCCCTACGCCGGTGCTTTTCGTCGATGCGCTGGAAGAAATTGTCAATTTGTCGTACAAGTAGCTTCTCATGAAATGATTACAGGACATGGTGACGACAGTTTTCGCCTGAAATCTCCGATAAAAGCTGATTTTAGCTCCAATGTGTGGTATGGCGGAACATCGCCCGCATTAATCGGTTATTTGCAGCAAAATATTTGTCAGATTGGCAACTATCCCGAGCCCGATGCGGCTTCATTTTGTCGCAGCGCAGCGCAGGCGCATTCGGTTGCTGAGGATCGGTTGCTGGCTTTCAATGGTTCTGTCGAAGCGTTTTATACCATAGCTTTAGCTTTTCGCGGGAAGCATTCAGCACTATTATCGCCCGCTTTTGCCGAGTACGAAGATGCATGCCGGCTACACGAGCACCAGATGAGTTTTTTTACTTCGGAAGAGAAGCTACAGACCGCTGATTTGTGCTGGATTGGCAATCCGAATAACCCCGATGGGCATATTTTTAGTCATACCGAAATTGAGTGCTTTCTGATTGAGCATCCTGAAACAGTTTTGGTTGTTGACGAAGCGTATGCCGGGTTCATTTCTGAATTTCGTTCTGCCATTGAGCTGACTGAAAAATTTGAAAACCTGATTGTGGTTCGTTCGCTCACCAAATGCTGCGCCATTCCCGGGCTTCGGCTGGGTTATGTAATTGCCTCAGAAATGCTGGCTGCAAAACTTCGCAGGTTTCAGCAACCGTGGTCGGTGAATACCCTGGCTCAATTGTCTGGAAAATTTCTGATTGAAAACGATATTCCCAATCGGCTCGATTTGAGAGAAATAATGAGGCTTTCGCAAGACCTTCAGGAAAGTATTGATCAGCTCGACGGGTTTCGGGTAGTTCGTTCGCAGGCGCCCTTCTTTTTGGTTGAGATGCAAACCGGAACTGTCGCTGGCTTGAAAGAATTCCTGATTCAGGAACACGGCATTCTTATCCGCAATGCCTCCAATTTTCGTGGATTGAATGAACGGTTTTTCAGGATTTGCACCCGAAGCGAAGCAGACAATGCGATACTGCTAAAAGGATTGGCAGAATATTTAGAGCGATAAACCACAGAAGCTACAGTGTTCGAAAAGAGTAAAGAAGAGTGCTTTTTTTGTCGATCTCTGTGGTAAAGGCCATCACCATATTTGCTTAAACTTTGACAATTTATTAGGTTGTTTTAGCTAATCCAGATCAATAAACTTTAAACACCTATATCTCAAAGCATATAATTTTATTAATTTTGGATGAGCTATATTTAATAGCATATAATTTACTACATTTGAGCTTGATTATATCTAAAAGCATACCATGAAGAGGTTGGCGGAATTTGTAAAAGAGCACAGAAAAGAGGTAAATCTTACACAGGAGGAATTTGCCGAACGGGCCGGGGTTGCACTTACGGTAATTCGCAAAATTGAACAAGGCAAGACAAATTTGAATCTCGATAAGGTGAACCTGGTTTTGAGTATGTTTGGACATGAGTTGATTCCTGTAAACAGTAAAGAAATAGAAATATGAGGACAGGCAAGGTATTTTATAAGGAGCATTTCGCAGGGATTATCACAGAAACCGATGGTGGGGAATTTGTATTTTGTTATGATGAAACCTTTGTTGCTGAGCATCCCAAAGAGTTTATCACATTTACCATGCCCGTTACAAACAAACCCTATACTGACAAGCGATTGTTCCCTTTTTTTGATGGTTTGATTCCCGAAGGCTGGCTACTGGAGATTGCCTCTAAAACCTGGAAAATAAATCAAAATGACCGCATGGGACTGCTGCTGGCATGTTGCAAAAACTGTATTGGTGCAGTAAGTGTTGAACAAATTCAAGAAGAAAATGAGCAATAAGTGCCTGTATTGTTATCAATTAATTGATGGGGAGGGCGATTTTCATGCGAAATGCTGCACCGAATTCTTTGGAACAGCTAGGCCACCAATCATACCCTATTCGATTGACCAGATGGATGAACTGGCTAAAGACGTTGTTGAACGTAGCGTCGCGGTTCCTGGTGTACAGCCCAAATTGTCAATGTCCGTGGTAAAAGAAATCCGGGAAAATTCAGACACGCGATTAACTGTGGTGGGCGCACTTGGTGGTCAATATATTCTGAAACCGCCTTCCAGTAAATATCCAGGAATGCTTGAAAATGAACACGTGACTATGCGGATTGCCGAAGATTATGGAATCAGGGTTGTGCCGTCCAGTTTAATCCGTCTGGCATCGGGCGAATTATCGTACATCACCAAAAGGATTGACCGCACCGCAAATGATGTGAAAATCCACATGATTGATATGTTTCAAATTACCGAAGCTTTTGATAAATACATAAGCTCAATGGAGAAAGTGGGGAAAGCTCTGCACATGTATTCAAAAAACACCCTGCTCGACAAGCTTTTCTTTTTTGAGCTTTCGGTGTTTTGTTTTTTAACCGGGAATAACGATATGCACCTGAAAAATTTCTCAATGATTGAAAGCAAGTTGGGTTGGGTTTTAGCTCCGGCTTATGATTTGTTGAATGTGACGATTGTTAATCCTGACGATACCGAAGAACTTGCCCTGACACTCGACGGCAAGAAGAGAAAATTAAAGAAGGAACACTTTGAAAAATTGGCCAAAGGGCTCGGTTTAACCGACAAACAGATACAACGGGCATTTCAACGAATGGTAAATAACCGGCATAAAGCAATGGAATGGATTGACCAATCGTTTCTTTCTGCCGAACAAAAAGCGGCATACAAAAAAGTGGTTCACAACAGGTATTCTCAATTAAGCCTGGTTGAATAGCAAAATTGATCCAATGACATCTGACGAACTTGTTACTTATGTTCTCATAACTGGGTTTGTCCTTGATTGCCTGCTGGGCGATCCGCTGTGGTTGCCTCATCCCATCAGGCTTTTCGGGAACAGCATTTCCTTTTTTACTGAAAAATTAAACTGCGGCAAAAATCGTCGGTGGAAAGGCGCTGCAATGGCTTTTGCGTTGGTTGCTTTCACTTATATCTCGTTGAAAGTTGTTTTTTTATTTCTGAAAAACTACGAATGGGCTTGTTTGGCATTGGGAAGCCTTGGCGTTTTTTATGGATTGGCCAACCGCAGCCTGATTTACGAATCGTATAAAGTAATGAAGGCACTGAAAAATAAAGGGCTGGAAGCCGGGCGCGAACAGCTAAGCTACATTGTTGGGCGTGAAACCCAAAGCTTGAACGAACAGCAAATTCGTACGGCCGTGCTCGAAACGTTGGCCGAAAACCTAAGCGACGGTGTGATAGCCCCGCTTTTTTACTACGCGCTGGGTGGTGTTCCGGCCATGCTGGCCTACAAAATGGCCAACACGCTTGATTCGATGATTGGCTACAAAAGCGAAAAATACCGCGAATTTGGCTGGTTTGCTGCCCGCTTCGACGATGTCGTTAATTTCGTTCCGGCCCGAATTACTGCACTTTTGATGGTTATTCTGTCACTTAGCCCTCGCGGGTTGAGGTATATTTTCCGCTATGGTCACCAGCACAGCAGTCCGAATGCCGGTTACCCCGAAGCAGCCTTGGCCGGAATCCTGAATTGCCGGTTTGGAGGCTCCAATGTGTATCACGGTCAGTTGGTCGAAAAGCCTTACATCGGCACGAACCCGCGAATATTAACCGACTCCGATTTCAGGAAAACTTGTTTGCTGAATTTTTTCACGTGTGTGGTGTTTGTCGGACTGATCTGTGTCGGTATGATATTTTTACACCACGGATAACACAGATTCTCATAGAGATAAGAATATTTTGGATTTTTAATCAGTGCTTCTCTGTTTAATCTGTGGTAAAAATCTCTACTTTTACCGCCGGAAATGGTTCCGAAATCGACTTCCGGTCGACAAGGACGAACATGGGAATCCGGTGCAAATCCGGAGCTGTACCCGCAGCTGTAAGCCTGAAAAATACTTTTTGAACTACAAATGCCACTGTTTCGACTAAAACGAGATGGGAAGGCTTCAAAAAGCAGGCGAGCCAGAAGACCTGCCACTTCCATAAGTTAATCATAGCTTTCGGGATAAAAGCAATGGGGTGATCGTTTTCATCTGAATTTATCCATTTGTTCCTTTTTGTCAGCCCGGGATGTATCGGGGAACATGCTGAAAGTTTATGGTCGACATTTTTTTGATGTTTAACCATAAAAGAATGCGTTATGAATTTTAAACAAATGACCTTTGTTTTCATGGGGTTGCTGTGCTCGCTAGGAGCGGCGGCTGAGTTAATCGACTCAACCAAAGTATATCCCATCGACGAAGTTTTGGTGCAGGCAACGCGCATGGACCGCAAACTGAAAGACCTTCCGCAGAAGGTTGAAATCATTACTTCCGACCTGATTCGTTCGCTTCCGGCCGAAAACCTGGCCGAAGTGCTGAAACGAACCACGAATCTCGACATCATTCAGTACCCGGGCTTATCGGCCAGCGTTGGTATGCGCGGCTTTTCGCCCAGCGCCCACTCGCGCAGTTACACCTTGTTGCTCATCGACGGAAAGCCTGCCGGAACAACCAACCTGGCAACCATCAACCTGGACAACGTGGAGCAAATTGAAGTAGTAAAAGGTTCTTATTCGGTGCTTTATGGCTCCGATGCTATGGGTGGGGTAATTAATATCATTACCAAACGCGGAACCGCAGAACCCGAAGGCCACCTATCGGTGGAATCCGGGAGTTTTGGTTACCGCAAACTTTCAGGAAATTTCACCGGCAAATCCGGGAAGAACCTCTCGTATGGCCTGGGCTACAGCCGTCAGGAACAAACCAAGGATTACCGGATTGGACAGAAAAACCTACTGAAAATTTCGGATGTCGATAAGCTTATTCTCGATAAAGCGTCGTATGGCGATGCCATGGACAACTCGCAGTACGAACTGAACTCGGCCAATGCTTTTATCGACTATACACTTGGCAAACAGTGGAAAATTAATGCAGAAGGCGCTTACACCTTTGCTTACGATGTGGAGACTGCCGGAAACTACTGGGGAACGTATGGCCAAAGTAAAAAGGATGTGAACCGCCTGAATTTATACACCACCGTGGAACAAAAAAGTGAACGAAATCATTTCAGGTTTAGTCCGTATTACACCAACGATAAAAACCCGAATTATTCGGATAATACCGATACGGGGTTCATCAGTTTTACCAGCACCGTAAAGGAATACGGCTACCAGCTTCAGGACAATTACCGCCTGAAATCGCTTAGCTTTTTGCTCGGAACCGACCTGAAAGTGTACGATTACCAGTCGAACCGCTACTCGGCCATTGGAACACCAGCCGACCCGTACAAGCCAAACAACCGGTTCACCAATGCTGCCGCTTTTGCCCAGGCCGTTTGGTCGGTGAAAAACCTGGAAGTGAATGCCGGTGCACGTTTCGATCATTTTACCTACCACATCGATGCCAACGAAGGGCTGAAAGCTCCGGATGCCAATGCCGATTACAACACGCTGAATCCTTCGGTGGGCGCGCAATACCGGTTTCTTCAGAATTTCAGGGTTCATTCGTCGTTCGGAACCGCATTTTCGGTTCCCGATGCCTTTAAAGTGGCCGGAAAATATACCGTTTCAGGAAAATCTTACGTGGGAAACCCGGATCTTGATCCCGAAAAATCGAAAACAACCGACTTTGGTTTGGGCTATTCGTCAGACGACAGTGGATTTCGGTTCGATGTAACTTATTTTAAAACCTTGCATGACCATAAAATTGTGGAAGAAAAATTGGCTTCAGGAGAATATACCTACGTGAATGCCAATAAATCGAAGATGGAAGGTATCGAACTGGAATCGGCCTACAACCTGGGGCAATTGTTTGCCAAAAAGTTTGTGCTGGAAGCGTATGCCAATTTTACCTGGATGCAGAAGGACAACTTTACCCAGTTGGTTGGAACCGCTATGCTGACCCGCGATATGCAATATGTCCGAAAGGCAAACGGGAATTTTGGATTGAAGTATCGTGGTCCGCAGAAAATTTCGATGCAACTGAATGGCCGTTACATCGGTTCGAGGCTCGAAAAAGATTCGTTCAGCGCTTTACGTACCGGAATTAAGTCCACCGATTATTACACCCAAGGCGGATATGTGGCGACAGATAAAATTCTGCAACATCCTGAATATTTGTTGTTTGATTATTCAATTGGTTACGCATTTACCCCAAAAGTGAATGTTGGCTTTACGGTGTCGAACCTGTTCGATGTAAATTATTCGGAAAAAGACGGGTACAATATGCCCGGTCGTAGCATTGTGGCCAAACTGGCTTATACATTCTAAAAAATCATCCGTGTGAGCGGATGACCTCGAAATCACCCGCTCACTAAAATATAAAGTCAAATGAGAAGAACAGTTATTCTTTCATTCATCATCTTTGCCATTGCTTTTGTAGGACAGGCCAAAGAGAAGAAGCCGTCGGCACCGAAGCCTATTATCGTGGAAATCGATTTTGGCAACGGACACGAAGTCAAACGCGTGGACGTAGCTTGTAACAAAACCATTACCGCATTGGAAGCGTTACAGAAGGCTGCCGATGTGAAAACTCATCCGGTGGGATCGTATGTTTTTGTGACATCAATTGATGAGGTTGCCGCCGAACGCGGAAAAATGGCCTGGTATTACAAAGTGAACGGGAAGAAACCTAAACTGGCCATTGAACAACCGGTAAAGCCTGGCGACACGGTAAGCTGGCGTTTTGTGGAGGATGTTTGCTCAAAAAAGGTTGACGGACCAACGAAATAAAAGATAAGAAAACTGTAAATGCGACAAGTGAGCGGGTGACTTGAAGCCACCTGCTCACTAAAACAAATTACGAATTATGGCTCAAATCACATTCATCACCGGTGGTGCCCGTTCAGGAAAAAGCCGATTTGCCCAGCAAATGGCCGAAGCAGTCAGCCCCAATCCGGTTTACCTGGCTACGGCCCGAGTCTGGGACGACGATTTTCGCCGTCGCATTGAGCGGCACCAAAACGATCGTGGCCCGCACTGGACCAACATCGAGGAAGAAAAGCAACTTTCGGTCTGCCCGGTTGACGGCCAAACCGTTTTGCTCGACTGCATCACCCTGTGGCTCACCAACATCTTTTTCGATACTAATTTTGATATGGAACGCTCGCTCGAAGAAGCCAAAGCCGAATGGAACCGCTTTGTGCAGAAGGATATGAACCTGATTGTAGTGAGCAATGAACTGGGCATGGGCGTTCATCCGGTGGAAGAATCAGCCCGAAAATTTGCCGACCTCCAAGGCTGGATGAATCAGCACATCGCCAGCCAGGCCAGCGAGGTTTTCCTGATGATTTCGGGTATCCCAGTGAAAATCAAGTAATCAGTCGCAGTGGTCAGTTTACAAATTGTCACCACAATAGGCACATAGGTCACATAGGAAAAACCGCATAATGGTTTTTGATATTGTAACCCCGGATTTTAATCCGGGAGACAAATGGAATATAAGGATTTCCGTCCCTAAGCTGAAGTTTGTGAAAGAGTTGAGCCAATTTTCGGACGGAATAGCGAAAATATCCTTGGGCTATTCAGGGCTTCACTTGAAGTGAAACCCTGAATAATACTCGACAACAATGACAACAAATACAACAACGATAACATTTTAAACACAACCCATGACCCTCGAACAACAACTCAAACAAAAAATCGACTTGAAAACCAAGCCACTGGGAGCACTCGGTCTGCTCGAAGATCTGGCTTTGAAAATTGGCCTGATTCAAAACACGCTGACTCCAGAATTGAAAAATCCGGCTTTGCTGGTTTTTGCTGCTGATCACGGCCTTACTGCCGAAGGAATCAGTCCGTTTCCGAAAGATGTAACCTGGCAAATGGTGATGAATTTTGTGGCTGGTGGTGCTGCCATCAATGTATTTTGTCGCCAAAACAACATTAACCTGAAGGTGGTCGATGCCGGAGTGGATTACGATTTCCCTTCCGGCGTTCCGGTTGTTGATGCCAAGGTCGCCCGCGGAAGCCGCAACATGCGCCTTGAACCGGCAATGACTTCCGAAGAATGTGCGGCAGCCATTCAAAAAGGCCGAAGTCTGGTTCAGGAGGAAGCTGAAAACGGCTGTAATATCATTGGTTTTGGCGAAATGGGTATTGGCAACACTTCGGCATCATCACTGCTGATGCACCGGTTTTTAGGCGTTTCGGTGGAAGAATGCACCGGTTCAGGCACCGGCATGTACGGCGATCAGTTGTCGCACAAGGTGAAAATCCTGAAAGAAGTGGCTGAAAAATACGATCCGAAAACGCCCGCCGAAACTTTGGCTACCTTTGGCGGACTGGAAATTGCCATGATGGTTGGCGCCATGCTCGAAGCCGCTGAACAACGTATGATTTTGCTGATCGACGGCTTTATTGCCACTGCCGCGGCATTGACAGCCATTCAGTTTAATGCCGAAGTACGCAACAACTGTGTGTTCTGCCATTCGTCGAACGAGCGTGGCCACAAACTGATGCTCGAAAAGTTGGATGCCAAACCCATGCTCCAGCTCGATTTGCGCCTGGGCGAAGGAACCGGAGCCGCGTTAGCCTTGCCTTTGGTGCAGGCAGCCGTCAATTTCCTGAACGAAATGGCCAGCTTCGAGGATGCCGGAGTGTCGAATA
>DAOPZV010000160.1:0-1793 GCA_035353575.1 Prolixibacteraceae bacterium
GTCGAATATTTTGTGTCGTACTACGATTACTACCAGCCCGAAGCCTATTTGCCTGTCACCAATACGTACATCGAGAAAGACCTGTCTATTAACGAAGATATCGAAAAGCTCAGGCTGAGCGCAACCTCGTCGCTTCTCTCCGGAAGGCGCGATGTAATTGTGGTTTCGTCGGTTTCATGTTTGTATGGTATTGGTAATCCCGAAGATTTTCACGCCAATGTCACCCATGTAAAGTTGGGCGAAGTGATCAGCCGAAATGTGTTTCTGCGGAAGCTGGTCGATGCCTTGTATTCGCGCAACGAAGTAGAGTTTAAGCAGGGAAATTTCAGGGTAAAAGGCGATTCGGTTGACGTGTTTCCGGCTTATGCCGATATTGCTTACCGCATCGTGTTTTGGGGCGACGAAATTGAGGAAATCAGTTCGTTCGATCCGGTGAGCGGAGGAACCATTGAGCAGCTCGACCTGGTGGCCATTTATCCGGCCAACATGTTTGTAACCACCAAAGAGCGCATGCAACTTGCTATCCGGCAAATTCAGGACGACTTGGTGAAACAGGTCGATTTTTTCAACGAAAATGGCAAACCCATTGAAGCCAAACGCATTCTCGAGCGCGTAGAATACGATTTGGAAATGATGCGTGAACTGGGCTATTGTCCTGGTATTGAGAATTATTCTCGTTATTTCGACGGACGTGTCGCCGGATCGCGCCCATTCTGTTTGCTCGACTATTTTCCCGATGATTTTATAACCATCATCGACGAAAGCCATGTGACTTTGCCTCAAATCAGGGCGATGTATGGCGGCGATCGGTCGCGCAAAATAAACCTGGTTGAATATGGCTGGCGACTTCCTGCGGCAGTTGATAATCGCCCGCTAACATTCGACGAGTTTGAAATGGTTGTCGATCAGATAGTTTTTGTAAGTGCAACACCAGCTAACTATGAGCTGGAAAAATCGGAAGGAGTTGTGGTAGAACAGGTTATTCGGCCAACTGGGTTGCTCGACCCGATTATTGACGTTCGTCCAAGCCTGAACCAGATTGACAATTTGCTGCACGAAGTTCATTTACGCATTGAGCGCAACGAACGTGTGCTGGTAACCACTTTAACCAAGCGAATGGCCGAGGAATTGAGCAGCTACCTTTCCAATATGGGTGTAAAAACCCGGTATATTCACTCGGATGTGGATACGCTGGAGCGCATTCAGATTCTGGAAGATTTGCGCAAAGGCGAATTTGATGTATTGGTGGGAATCAACTTGTTACGAGAAGGGTTGGATTTGCCTGAGGTTTCGCTGGTTGCTATTCTGGATGCCGACAAGGAAGGATTCCTGCGCTCGGAACGCTCGCTAACACAGACCGCAGGACGTGCAGCCAGAAACCTGAACGGCATGGTGATTATGTATGCCGACAAAATTACCGATTCGATGCAGCGAACCATCGATTCGACCAACTACCGCCGCGAAAAACAGTTGAAATACAACGAAGAAAACAACATTACCCCAACGGCCATTGTGAAAGCCACCCGCGAAATTGTGGGCTACGGATCGTCTGGCTCGAAAGGAAAAGCATACAGCGAAGCTGAAACTACCAATCTGGCAGCCGATCCTGTTGTTCAGTACATGAGTGTTCCGGCGCTGGAGAAAGCCATTGCCAAGCTGAAAAAGGAAATGGAAGCCGCGGCCAAAGAGCTCGATTTCTACGAAGCAGCCCGTTTACGCGACGAAATGTTCAAGTTTCAGGAAATATTGAAGGAAAAGAAAAAGTAGATTTTCCCGATATTGAGGGCTTCACT
>DAOPZV010000160.1:1893-9110 GCA_035353575.1 Prolixibacteraceae bacterium
AATGGCACAAAGGTTATTTCCAGTTCCCGGCACAAGGGAATAATTTCGGTTTCAACATCGCGGGTGAGCAACGAATATTCGCTTTGCAGGGCTGAAATTGGATGCACAGCATGAGCTTTCCTAATCGAATCAGCCGAAGCTTCCGAAAGTCCCAAATAGCGCACTTTGCCTTCTTTTACCAGTTCGCTCATGGCGCCAACCATTTCTTCAACCGGAACATTGGGGTCGATGCGGTGCGCGTAATACAAGTCGATGGTTTCAATCTTCAGGCGACGCAAACTGGCTTCAATCGCTTTGCGCATGTAGGCTGGCGAACCATCGAAAACCATTTTAAAATCCGGCGTAGATTGAAAGCCAAACTTGGTAGCGATAAATACTCTGTCGCGGTTAGGCACCAAAACTTGAGAAATTAATTCTTCGTTGGTGCCGTTTCCGTACACATCTGCAGTGTCCCAAAAGTTGATGCCCAAATCAAGTGCTTTGTGCAGTGTTTCAATCGATTCCTTGTCGTTTTTCTCGCCATACGCATGGCTCATTCCCATACAGCCCAATCCGATGGATGAAAGCTGAATGTCGGTATTTCCTAATTTTCGGTATTTCATAATTCTTCGTTTGTTTCTACACCTGACAGGTTTTCAAAACCTGTCAGGTGTAAAGTTGAAAATCATTTTTTTCTGTCACCGCCCTGGCGATCAATCATCCAGCCTGGATATTCAGGAGCTAATTTGCTTACGGCATCCAATTGCGCCAATTCATCGGCTGTTAATTTTACCTCAGTAGCTTTCAGGTTGTCAAGCAATTGTCCCTGCTTTTTGGCTCCGATAATCACTGTGGTTACCACCGGTTGGTGAAGCAGCCAAGCCAATGCAATTTGTGCGACGGTCGATCCTTTTGCGGCGGCAATTTCCTGCATCACGTCAATAATGTCAAAAGCTTTCTCTTTGTTGATAGGCGGGAAATCAAAATTCACGCGGCGGCCTTCTTCGGTTGCAGCATTTCGGCTGTATTTTCCGCTTAAGAAACCGCCAGCCAGCGGGCTCCACACCATCAACCCTATTTTCTGATCGAGCATCATAGGCACCAGTTCGCGCTCCAAATCGCGACCGGCAATGGTGTAATAAGCCTGAAGTGAAACGAATTTCGAAAGGTGTTGCTGTGCCGAAATTCCGAGTGCCTTCATAATATGCCAGGCTGCTAAGTTAGAGCAGCCAATGTAGCGCACTTTGCCGCTTTTTACGAGCGAATCGAGCGCTTCAAGCGTTTCCTCCATAGGCGTCAGCGGATCAAAACCGTGGATTTGATAGAGGTCGATGTAGTCCATGTTCAGGCGTTTCAGGCTTTCGTCGGCCTGCTGCAAAATGTGCTTGCGGCTCAATCCCGAATTGTTTGGGCCTTCGCTCATCGCACCGCGCACTTTGGTTGCAATTACCAGATCGTCGCGTTTTAGGCCCAGGTCGCGAATGGCTTGTCCGGTCATTTGTTCGCTGATGCCATAGCTGTAAATGTTGGCCGTGTCGATGAAATTAATTCCGGCATCAACCGATGTTTTAATCAGCTCATTTACCTCGCCTTGCGGCATGGTTCCAATGGCTGTCCACATGCCACTTCCGCCAAAAGTCATTGTTCCCAGGCAAAGTTCCGAGACCTTCAATCCTGTGTTTCCTAATAAATTGTACTTCATGTTTTTAGTTTTTAGAAGCCCCTCCCTAACCCTCCCCGAGAGGGAGGGAATCAAGCAGAAGCAATGATTTTACTTTAATTTTTCCTGATAACCATTTAACAATTAAACCATGTAGCCACTAACTGATTTTCATTTTCAAATTTCCTAATCTTCAAATTTGAATTTTATCTGATAAAATTAGTCATCACTTTTTGAACGGATTTTGGCGCTGGCAACGATTTTTTGGTTTGCTCGCGCATTTGCATTAACCAGGCCATGTTATGGCCCAAAACCTGCATAATTTGAACACCCTCAGCGTCCTGTTCTACTTCTCCTGAAGCCCGGCCATGAATGACATTCCAGTAATTTGATGTTGCCAAAAGCATTTCGGTATATGCCAGGTAATGGTATAGTCCATCCAGCGTTGACGAGCCGCCGGTTCGCCGCACTGCAACAACAGCAGCGCCCACCTTATGGCGGAAAAGCCCGCCATTGTTCCCGGCTACAACAAACGCCCGGTCGAGAAAGCTTTTCATAGTTCCGGGAATTCCGGAGTAATGCACCGGAGCGCCCAGCAAAATTCCGTCGGCATTTTTCATTTGCGAAATGACTTCGTTGACCACATCTGTTGTTATACTGCATTTTTCGTCCTGATTTTTGCGGCACAATCCACAGGCGGTGCAGCCACGAATAGCTTTGTTGCCGATGTGTACAATCTCAAAATCAATCCCGTTTTCTTTCAGCGCTGAGCCAACCATTTCGAGCGCCAGATGCGTGTTCCCCTTTTTATTGGGACTTCCGTTTATTGCAATTACTTTCATGTTGATATTTTTAGTTTTTTGGTGAATTTCGTTTTTCTTTCAGCAGTAACAGCAAAATGACCACTGCAAACAGCAGCATTTGCAGGTTTACCCCGAGCCAGCCGCCGTACTTCCAGCAGAAAATGCCAATCAGCGTACCGACCGCGCCACCTGTGAAAAAGGATGTCATGTAAATGGTATTGATCCGGCTGTGCGACGATTCGTCAAGCGTGTAAATCATAGCTACATTGGTTACCTGAATGGCCTGAGCTCCCACATCGAGCAGGAAAACGGCCAGCACCAGCGCCGGAATTGATGCAGGCAGAAAAATCATCAGCAAAATACTCACAACAATTAGTCCGAGTGCGATGAACCGAACTTTTTTGCTTCCACCTTTATCGGCCCGTTTGCCAATAATCGGGGCCAGCAAAGCGCCCGCTATAGCCACAAGTCCGAACAACCCAATGATGTCACTCGAAAAGTTGAAAGGCTCTCCGCTTAAATAAAAAGTCAAGGTTGTCCAAAAGGCACAAAACAATCCAAATTGGAGCATACCCACTACCGAAACTTCGCGAAGCAGTTGAAATCGCTTAATTTGCTGCAATGCAGAGCCAAGCAATTTCAAATAACTGCCATCAAACTGAGTTTTTACATTGGGCAACTTTATTTTTAATAAAATAGTTGCAAGCGCCACTGCGCCAGCCGAAATGAGGTAAACAAAACGCCAGCCGAACCATTCAGCAATGCTACCGCTGAAAACACGGGCCGCCAGAATCCCGATCAAAACGCCGGTGAAAATGGTTCCTACATTTTTGCCTCGGTTAGCTGCATCGAGCCCGGCAGCCATGGGCATGATCACCTGAACCGACACGGAGAACATACTGATAAGCAAACTAAGCGCCCAAAGCTGAAAGATATTGTACGTAAACGTAACCAGCAAAAGCGCAGCAATCAACAAAAGCTGAAGACTGATGATCAGCTTTTTCTTGTTGATTTTATCGCCAAGCGGAGTAAGAAAAAATAAGCCGAGCCCATACCCAACCTGCGAAAGCATAGAAACTATACCGGCCTGCGAGTCGGTCGAACCCAAATCGGCGGCTATTTCTTTCAGAATAGGCTGATTGTAGTAGATATTGGCAACCGTTATTCCTGCTGAAACGGCCATCAAGCCGATCAGGAATCGCGAAACGGATTTGGATGGAGTAACATCTATATTTGAAGGATTTGTCATCTCGTTGAATCGATTTTTGAAGGTCTGAAAAAACACTTTCGGTTTTCAACCTATTTTCTATGACAAATTTAACCGCTCCGATGTTTGATTCAGATATAAAAATCAAACCAAAAACTGCATAAATCAAACATTAAGCTTGTTCCGAAATAATTTGGGTGTTTGGTTGGCGTTTTTCTTGAAGAAGTTGATAAAATGAGGCAATTCTTCAAACCCCAGCGAGTAGGCAATTTCCGAAATGTTCCAGTTGGTTTGTTTTAGCAGCGCTCGGGCCTCCTGCGACACCCGTTCGGCAATAAGCTGGCTGGTTGTTTTGCCCGTTACTTCTTTCAAGCTGCGGTTCAGATGATTAACGTGGATCGACAATTGCGCGGCAAAATCGTTCGGCGTGCGTAGCTTCATGCGTTGCACCGGCGATTCGATTGGAAACTGACGTTCGAGCAACTCGGCAAACAGCGAGGCAATGCGGGCGGTTCCGTTCGATGGCGACAAACGCGTAGCTTCAGTCAATTGCATTTTTAACGCGGTGTGAATCAGGTTAAAAACCAGTCCGCGAAGCACATCGTACTTGTAAAGGTAGTCCGACGCAATTTCTTCGAACATTTTCTGAAAGACCGATTCAATTTCGTGCAACTGACTGTCATCGAGCAAATAAACCAAATTGCTCCCGGGTTGATAAATGGGATAATCTTTGATGGCGCCGTACTGGCTGAAAAACTCTTCGGTAAAAATGCAGAAAACGCCCGACTGGTTATCTTCCAATGGTTCCCAATTGTATGGAATCATCGGGTTCGAAAACATAAGGGCGTTGTGTTCGCTCAGAACCGTTTTGTCGGCATAATGTATTTTGTTGGCGCCCTTCAGCAGCGTAATCTTATAGAAATCTTTCCGGCTGTACGGCACGGGTTTATTGGCGCAGCAAAACTCTTCGCGGTGGAAAACATTGAAATGCCCAATCTCTTTTTTCAGGCTTTCGGGAATGCAGTTGAACTGATTCTGGTAAAAATCTTCGATGGTTTGCGCTTTTGTCATGCGGCAAAGTTGCAAAAATCAAACGATAGATCAAAAAACAAATAGAAATATTAGCCGTAACCTCCGGAAACAAAAATCCCCGAAACCCATTCCTGGCTTTCGGGGATTTTTTACTTCCTTCTTCGGTCTTCCAACTTCTGTTTTTTTTACATTCGTTCAGGAACATCAATTCCCAACAGCTTCATGCCGGTTTTAATGGTTTTTCCAACGGTTTCAGAGATAACCAGCCTTGTATTGCGTTTGGCTTCGTTTTCTTCGGCCAAAATCGAAAATTCGTGGTAGAACTGGTTAAATTCTTTCACCAGCTCGTAAACGTAATTGGCAATTACGGCCGGACTGTACATTTCGCCCGCTTCTTTCACGGTAACGGGGAACTGAGCAATTGATTTAATCAACTGAAGCTCTTTCAGCTCCAGCTCTGTTGAGGCCGGAAGTGTGCGGTTAATTTTAATCCCGCGATCTTCGGCTTTTCGCAGCACTGAACGGATGCGGGCATAGGTGTATTGAATGAATGGCCCTGTGTTTCCATTGAAATCAATCGATTCCTGCGGATTGAAGAGCATGTTTTTCTTCGGATCAACTTTCAGGATGAAATATTTGAGGGCGCCCAAAGCAATCATTTTGTAGGTTTCGGCAGCTTGTTCAGGAGTGTAGCCATCGAGTTTGCCCAATTCTTCCGAAGTTTTGCGTGCAACTTCAACCATTTCGGCAACAAGGTCGTCGGCATCAACAACAGTACCTTCGCGCGATTTCATTTTTCCCTGCGGAAGTTCGACCATTCCGTAAGAGAAGTGGTGCAGACCTTTGCCGAATTCGAAGCCTAATTTATCGAGCAGGATGGAAAGCACCTGGAAATGGTAGTTTTGCTCATTTCCTACAACATAAATCATTTTATCGATGGGGTAGTCCTGGAAACGTTCTTTAGCCGTGCCAATGTCCTGGGTCATGTAAACCGAAGTGCCGTCGGAGCGAAGCAAAAGTTTGTGGTCCAATCCTTCAGCCGTTAAATCAGCCCAAACCGACGAGTCTTCTTTCTGGTAGAAAACGCCTTCGGACAAACCACGCAAAACTTCGCCTTTTCCGTAGAGATAGGTTTCCGATTCGTAGTAAATTTTATCAAAATCAACGCCCAGTTCCTTGTAAGTCACATCGAATCCACTGTAAACCCATTGGTTCATCATCTTCCAGAGTTCGATGGTTCCCGGGTCTTTGGCTTCCCATTTCAGGAGCAATTCGCGTGCGCCAAGTATTGCCGGTGCATTTTGTTCAGCTTCTTCTTTAGTTTGACCTTGGGCAACCAGTTCGGCAATTTCTTTTTTGTATTCCTGATCAAATTTCACGTAAAAGTCGCCAACCAGGTGGTCGCCCTTGATACCGGTGCTTTCGGGAGTTTGGCCGTTGCCCCACATTTTCCAGGCATACATCGATTTGCAAATGTGGATTCCGCGGTCATTTACAATGTTGGTTTTTACCACCTTATTTCCATTGGCCTTTACAATTTCGCTGAGCGAAAAACCCAACAGATTATTGCGAATATGGCCCAGATGCAGCGGTTTATTGGTGTTTGGCGACGAATATTCGATCATCACCAGTTTCGACGATTCTGTTATCGGGGTAATTCCAAAATTGGCATCAGCATTTGCCGAATTTAAAACCGAAACCCAGTATGATGGAGAAATAACAAGGTTAAGGAATCCTTTAACCACATTGTATTTTTCAACTTCGGCAACGTTTTGCTGAAGGTAATCGCCAATTTCGGCAGCCGTTTGTTCCGGCGATTTTTTCGATATTTTCAGGAATGGAAACACTACCAGGGTAATATCGCCTTCAAATTCTTTCCGGGTACTCTGCAACTGAACGAGTTTGGTGTCGATTTGCTGCTGGTAGCAATGATTGATGGCCTCAATTATCTTTTCGCTGATTATCTGTTCGATAGACATTTTTTGTGCTTTGTAAAATTTGAGCAACAAAGATATTGGATTTTCGCTATTATTCGGCAAAAATGAAAGCCTTTCCTGACGTTGCAGAAAAGGCTTCACTAACTAAGCTAATGATAAATTCTTACTTCATTTTGAAAATTTCGAATTCAACACGTCGATTTTTGAGACGGCCTTCTTCGGTGGCATTTGAAGCAACTGGGTTGGCTTCTCCAAATGCTTTTTGATGTATGATGCGTTTTGCGTTAATACCTTTCGAGGTTAGGTAAGCGGTTACCGATTCGATGCGGGACTGAGAAAGCTTGATATTGTATTTATCACTTCCCTGGCTGTCAGCGTAACCAAACATATTAACCATATTTACCTTATCGTCAAACAAAATTTTAATCAGTTTATCCAGAATACGTTTTGAATAATCAGTTAGATAACTTTTATTCGAAACGAAATGAACCGGTGTCACTTTGATATTTTGAATTACAATTTGGTCGATAGTGATTTCTTTTTTTTCTTCAGCAGTTTTTTCTCTTGGGCAACCATTGTTTTCTTTCACACCAGGAACG
>DAOPZV010000161.1:0-2861 GCA_035353575.1 Prolixibacteraceae bacterium
ACCATGCGGGTGATTACATCGTACGGCGATTCGAAACTTACCATCGACTGGACTTTGTACGCAGGGTCAAAGAATCTGGAAGCAAAGGTAACGTTAGACTGGCACGAGCGACTGAAAATGCTGAAATTTTCGTTCCCGGTTAATGTTGAAAAACCTGTTCCAACTTACGAAACATCTTATGGATATATCGTTCGCGAAGCCAATGGAAATGAAGACCCGGGTCAGCGCTGGATTGATGTAACCGGTCAGCAAGCTGGTGGTACGTTTGGTTTAACTGTGTTGAACGATGCCAAGTATGGATACAACATTCTTGAAAACGATATGCGCATTTCGGTTGCCCGCGCAGCTGTTTATGCCCATCATAACCCCAAAGTGCTTGATCTGAAAAATGAATATCATTGGATGGATCAGGGAATTCAGACTTTCAGGATGATGCTTGTGCCTCACCAGGGAAGCTGGCAGGACAGCAATATTGTTCGGATTGCTGAAGAATTCAGCGCTCAGCCGTTGGTAATTTACCAGGGAATTCATGGAGGCACATTGCCAAAAGCCAATTCGCTGCTTTCGGTTGATGCTCCGAATGTGGTGGTTACCGCCATTAAAAATGCTGAAGACAATGAAGATCTGATTGTTCGCTGTGTTGAACTCACCGGGGAAGCCACATCGGCTAACCTGAAATTTGGCTTCAATGGCAAGCAATGGAGCGGAAACTTTACTCCAAGTGAGATAAAAACGCTTCGAATCAGTCGCAAATCAGGAGCAGTGAAAGAAGTAAACCTACTCGAAGAATAGAAACTAACAATCCACATAAACACTTAAAACAGAACTTATGAGTAATTCTAAAATTAGTTTGATCAAAATATTTCCGGTGCTTTTCTCATTCATTGTGATGGGGTTTGTCGATATCATTGGCGTTGCAACCGGGTATGTAAAACAGGATTTTGCCCTCACCGATTTCATTGCGCAGTTTTTGCCGATGATGGTTTTGCTGTGGTTTTTTGTGCTTTCGGTTCCTGCCGGTGTTTTGCAGGATAAATACGGAAAGCGAAACATGCTGAATATTGGTATGGTCATTCAGGCCATTGGTCTCGGCTTGCCGTTTATTCACTACTCTTTTCCAATGATGTTTGCATCATTTATTCTTTTGGGTATTGGTAACACGGTGATTCAGGTTTCGGCTAATCCGCTTTTACAAGATGTAACTCCATCGGATAAACTGGCCAGTTTCATGAGTACCTCGCAGTTTGTTAAAGCTATGGTTTCGTTCTCCGGACCAATCATTGCAACGTTTATGGCGACACATTTCGGAAACTGGAAATTGGTTTTTGCTGTTTACGGAATCACTTCATTGTTGGCAGCTTTCTGGTTGTCGATGACTCCAATTCAGGAATCGAAGCCTGACCGGAAGCCTGCTTCGTTTTCATCTTGTTTCAGTTTACTGAAAAATCGTTTTGTGGCATTAATGGCTTTGTCAATTTTCCTGATCGTAGGGGCAGAAGTAGCTATTAACACCAACATTTCCAATATTCTGATTGCTAAATTTAGCGTGCCTCTTGAAACAGCAGCACTTGGCATCAGCTTCTTTTTTGCGGGTGAAACGATTTCCAGATTTCTTGGGGCTCTTGTTTTGAACGTTATTAAACCGCGGGTTTTCCTCCTGCTTATTGTTTTGCTATCGCTGCTCGGAGTTTTAGGCGTTTTTCTGGCACCTACCAATGCTGTAGCTTTTGGCGCAGTGTTAATCATTGGCTTAGGAGCTGGTAACATGTTCCCAATTATTTTCTCTCTGGCGTTGGAAAAAATGCCTGAACGTGCCAACGAAATTTCAGGATTACTCATCATGGCCGTTTCGGGCGGTGCAGTAATTCCATTAGTCATGGGTTTGGTAAGTACTTTGGCAGGTCCAATAGCCAGTATTTCGGTGGTTGGTGTATGTATGCTTTACATCCTTTGGGTGTCGCTTTACGTGAGAAAAAATTAGATTTTTAAATATTTATGAATCAGAAAAATATGCGATTAGCAGCTACTTTTTGCCTGCTAATCATTGGTGGTTTTTGCCTTCAGGTTAAGGCTCAGCAAAAGCTGACAGAATATGTAAATCCATTGATTGGAACCGATTTTCATGGTCACACTTTTCCAGGCGCTGCACTACCGGGCGGAATGGTGCAACTGGGGCCGGATACCGACATTAAAGGCTGGGATTGGTGCTCGGGCTACCATTACAGCGATAATTCCATTATGGGGTTTAGTCATACGCACCGAAGCGGAATGGGTGCCGGCGACTGGGGCGACATAATGCTGATGCCTGTTGTTGGTGATTTAAATATTGTACCGGGCGACAAAACTAAACCCGGAACTGGTTACCGTTCAACTTTTTCGCACCATGACGAGAGCGCTTCGCCAGGCTATTATTCTGTTTTGCTGAAGGATTACGGAGTAAAAGCAGAGCTTACCGTTTCACCTCGGGCAGGCTTTCATCAATATACTTTCCCGAAATCGAAAAATGCCCATATTCTTATTGACATGAACCATGGCATTGGCAGCCGTTGTATGGGCACTGAAATCAAAATTATTAGCGATACCGAAATTGTTGGACACCGCTCCTCGCGCGGTTTTGTGAAGGGAAAGGATGTGTATTTCTATGCCAAATTCAGTAAATCGTTTCAGTCGTTCGGTACATGGAGCGAAAACACCATTTCAGGCATAAAAGAAGCTTCAGGAATCAAAGCCGGTGCTTTTGTGAATTATTCGACTGACGAGAACGAAGTGATTCAGGTGAAAGTTGGTATTTCGTACACCAACATCGATCAGGCCAAACTGAATGTGACAACCGAAATTCCTGACTGGAATTTTGATGTGGT
>DAOPZV010000161.1:2961-9027 GCA_035353575.1 Prolixibacteraceae bacterium
ATCAGGCCAAACTGAATGTGACAACCGAAATTCCTGACTGGAATTTTGATGTGGTGAAAGCAAATGCCGAAAAAAGCTGGAATGCTGATTTAAGTAAAATCGAAGTTCAGGCTAATAAAGTGGATGGAGATACCTTCAACAAGCAACGATTAACAACATTTTATACAGCACTTTACCATGCCTTGTTATTTCCGGCCACTTTCAGCGATGTGAATGGGAAATACAAAGGGCTCGACAATCAAATTCATACAGCAAAAGGCTTTACTTACCGAAGCGATTTTTCTTTGTGGGATACCTTTAGGGCCGAAATGCCACTTTTAACATTGGTTGATCCTGTTCGAAGCAACGACGCTGTTCAAACCATGATTGCCCAATACGAGCAGGGTGGCTGGATGCCAACGCCGCAGCAGTTCGGGAACAGCTATACCAACGACATGATTGGCGACCATCCTGTTGATGCTATTCTGGATGCTTACATGAAGGGAATCCGGAATTTTGATGCCGAAAAAGCCTACGAAGGGGTTCGAAAAAACGCAATGGAAACGCCACCTGCCGATCATCGTTCGCGCGGACGTATTGGTTTGAGTTATTACCTGCAATACGGCTATTTACCCTACAATAAAGTTCGCGAGTCGGTTTCGCGCACCATGGAATATGCCTACAACGACTGGTGTGTAGCCCAATTTGCCAAAGCTTTGGGAAAAACCGCTGACTACGACTTGTTCATCAAACGGGCAATGAATTACAAAAATGTGATTGATTTGGCAACCGGATTCGCACGGCCCAAAAACGATCAGGGACAATGGCTTTCGCCGTTCGATCCACGTTTTATTGGCAATGGCGACAATCGTCATTACACCGAAGCCAACGCCTGGCAATATACCTGGTTTGTTCCTCACGATGTTCAGGGATTAATGAATCTGGAAGGTGGAAAAGATCGCTTCGTGCAGAAACTGGATTCGCTGTTTACCATCAGTTCCGAAATCAAGGAAACGGTGAGCGACGCCACTGGCTTGATTGGACAGTATGCACACGGAAACGAGCCTGGCCATCACACCATTTATTTGTACAACTACGCCGGAATGCCCTGGAAAACGCAGAGCATGATCCGCAAAGTGATGGACGAATTGTATCACGACGGCCCGGATGGCTTGTGCGGTAATGAAGACATGGGACAAATGTCGGCATGGTACGTGTTGAACGCAATGGGATTCTATCCGGTTGCACCTGGCCAAAATGTTTGGGTCATTGGAAGTCCGTTATTCAGCAAAGTAACACTTCAACTGAATAAGACCTTTAACAAAGAGCACGAATTTACCATCGAAGCCCGAAACAATTCTAAGGACAATAAATACATCCAGTCTGCCAAGCTTAATGGCAATGTGCTGAATAAAACTTGGTTCACTCATGATGTTATCAGCAAAGGAGGCAAAATCACTTTCGACATGGGAGCAGAACCCAATAAGAACTGGGGAACTGCCGCCGAATCAATTCCGCCATCAGTTTCAGGAATTGAAAAGAAGTAAACGAAAACAGAAATACAATAAAACTATTCGATATGAAAATAGAGCAATTGCAAAAAATTCTGGGCGATATCAGTAAGGTAAAGATTGCTGTGGTTGGTGATTTTTGTCTGGATGCTTATTGGTTTATCGACGAAGCCATGAGCGAGATTTCAATCGAAACAAATCAGGCAACACGTCCGGTTCGCGAACAACGATACACACTTGGCGGAGCAGGAAATGTAACTGCGAATATTGCCGCCCTCGGTGTAAAAGATGTCCGGGCATTTGGTGTAATCGGGACCGATCCATTTGGCGCTGAAATGGTTAAAGTCATGAGAAAGAACGGTATAAATCCCGATAATCTGCTCATTCAAAACGGAAATTGGTCGACGCACACCTATGCCAAACCGTATATCGATGATTTCGAATTGAATCGCGTTGACTTCGGGAATTACAACGTTCTTTCGAAGGAAACTGCCGATCGTTTGATTACCAAATTGGTTGAAACCGTTCCGCAGGTTGACGTGGTAATTATCAACCAGCAGGTTCCTTCAGGAATTCATATTCCGTATTTCAAGCAGGAATTACTGAAGGTGATTCAGCAGTTTCCTGAAAAGATTTTCATGGTTGACAGCCGAAATTTCAATGATTTCTACGACGGAGCTATCCGTAAAATGAACGATACTGAGGCTGCACGGCTTTGCGGCGTGGATAAAGCTCCAGATGATATAGTTCTTTATAATGAAGTAGTTAAATATGCCGAAGAGCTTTATGCCCGATTTAAAAAACCGTTATTCGTAACGCGCGGAAGCAAAGGATCGCTTACCATTAGCGAAAAAGGCATTTCCAATATGCCCGGATTGATGATTATCTCGCGTGTTGATACAGTTGGTGCGGGAGACAGCTATCTGGCTGGCGCTTCGTCGACCCTGGCTGCTGGTTACGATATGGAAACTGCAGCCACCATCGGCTCGTTTGTAGCGGGTGTCACCGTTCAGAAATTGTTCCAGACAGGTACAGCTACTCCTGAAGAAATAATGGCGATTGGAAATGATCCGGACTATGTATATGCTGCCGAATTGGCCGAAGACCCGCGTCACGCCGAATACTTGGAAGGAACAGAAATAGAACTGGTAAATAAATGGGAAGGCGAACTTTCGCTCGAACATGCCATTTTCGATCACGACGGTACCATTTCGACGCTTCGCGAAGGCTGGGAACATATCATGGGGCCAATGATGGTGAAAGCTGTTTTGGGCAAAAAATACAAGGATGCCGACGAAAGCCTTTACCAGAAGGTTGTTGCCCGGGTGAACGACTACATTGACCAAACAACCGGAATACAGACTTTGGTGCAAATGAAAGGCTTGCTCGACATCATTCGCGAATTTGGCTGTGTGCCTGAAGAAGAAATGCTCGACGAATTTGGCTACAAAAAAATATACAACGACGAGCTGCTCGAAATGGTGAAAGTTCGCGAAGAAAAGTTCAGGAAAGGTGAACTTGCTCTCGAAGATTTTACCATGAAAAATGCGGTGCCGTTTCTTCAAAAATTGCACGATGCCGGCGTTAAACTTTACCTGGCCAGTGGTACCGATGAGGTTGATGTAATTACGGAAGCCGAGGCTTTGGGTTATGCTCATTTGTTTGAAGGACGCATATATGGCGCGGTTGGCGATGTGACTAAAGAGGCCAAAAAAATGGTGCTCGACCGTATTTTGAATTCGATTGGCGATTCGTCGTTTGGAAAGTTGGTCACGTTTGGCGACGGTCCGGTTGAAATGCGCGAAACCCGCAAACGCAATGGTTTATCGGTGGGCATTGCCAGCAACGAACTGAAGCGCTTTGGTTTGAACAATAGCAAACGCACCCGGCTGATTAAAGCTGGCGCCGACGTGATTATTTCAGATTTCTCGCAGATGAGTCAGTTGCTTGAATTGCTGAAAGTCAACTAGCAATATTGAATTTATTGTAGTGTTCTTAAACGTACTCACCCCGAGTATCCGCAAGCGGATACTCCGCCCCTCTCTCGCGAGAGAGGGGCAAAGCCCTGAGCACTCGGGGCGTGGGGTGAGTCGGTAAATCGTAAATATTGAAATCGTAAATTCTTACATCATGCCTTATCCAAAACTCAACAGAGACTTGTTGGATGTTAAAAAACTCGATAGCCGAAAAAACAAGGTTTACATCGAAAAAGACCATGTTCCAGTCGATCATAAACCAGAACATCTTTCGGAAAGAGGAGAAAAATTAATTGAAAAAACTGCCGAACGCATTCGTTTAGCCCGGCAGAAAGGTGGTTCTGTAATGCTCACATTTGGTGCTCATACCATAAAAAATGGAATGTCGCCAACGCTCATTGCGCTTATGGAAGAAGGATGGGTCGATCACTTATCAACCAATGGAGCGGGTATTATCCACGACTGGGAATTTGCTTTCCAGGGAAAATCGAGCGAAGATGTACGCGAAAATGTTCATCTGGGCCAATTCGGTATTTGGGATCACACCGGATTTAATATCAATCTGGCCCTGATTGTCGGCGCTTATGAAGGTTTGGGCTACGGCGAATCGGTTGGAAAAATGATTTCGCGCGAAGGACTTGATATTCCTGAAATTTCCACGCTTTATACCGAAGCCAAAGAAATTATGGAGACAAACCCGGATAAAGCCGCAGCGGCTATCGATTTGGCCGGAGTCATCAAAAAGTTTGATTTAGCGCCAGGGTTTCTCAGTATTCCACATCCGTTCAAAAAATATTCAGCACAGGCCCGCGCGTATGAGTTGGGTATTCCGTTTACGGGCCATCCGATGATTGGGCATGACATCATTTACAACCATCCGATGAACCATGGCGCGGCTTTGGGCCGAGTGGCGCTGAACGATTTTTTAAGCTTTGCCAAAAATGTAAGCAAGTTGGAACATGGTGTTTACATGTCGATTGGCTCGGCGGTGATGTCGCCCATGATTTTCGAAAAGGCGCTGTCGATGTCGCAAAACCTGGCTATGCAGCAAGGCGGACACATTGATAATCATTACATGCTGATTGTTGACCTTGCAAAATCGGATTGGGATTGGCAGAAAAATGGAGAACCGCCTATGGATAACCCAGCTTACTATCTGCGTTATTGCAAGACTTTTAACCGAATGGGAGGCGAAATGCACTATCTGACAGCCGATAACCGTGATTTTTTACTTGCCATTCATCAGGAATTGCAGAAAAAATAAAAACTAACTAAACACTAAACGATGAATAAGGAAAAAATAGCAGAACTTAAGCAGGAAGCTCAAAATCATTTGATTAATGAATTGCTTCCTTTTTGGACCACCCGAATGATTGATAATGAGAACGGTGGATTTATCACGCATTTCGATAAAGATGGAAACGATACCGGCGAAGACGAAAAGTCGCTGATTGCCCAAACCCGCTGTTTATATACCATTTCGTCGGCTCACCGGGCCGGATATGGCGATGGTAAACTTGCCGGAATGGCAAAGCATGGCGCCGACTTTATCATCGACAAAATGTGGGATAAAGAGCACGACGGTTTTTACTGGATGCTCGACCGAAAAGGAAATGTGAAAATCGACCAGAAAATCATTTACGGCCATAGTTTTGCCATTTATTCACTCGCCGAATATACTTTGGCAACTGGCGACACTCGTGGAATTGAGTATGCCGAAAAAGTGTTCGACCTGCTTCAGAAATATTGCGTCGATTCGATGTATGGCGGCTACTGGGAAATGTTTCGCCGCGACTGGACACTTTGTGGCCCCGGAAGCGCAGGTGGCGACCGCAAAACACTCGATGTTCACATGCACCTGATGGAGGCTTTCACTACGCTTTATGAATGTTCGGGAAAAGAAGTACATCGCCGCAAATTACTCGAAGATATCGACCTTTTGCTGAATCGGATCATTCACCCGGTTTACAAAACAGGTATTCCGCAGTTTTATAAAGACTGGACCGTTGCACCGCAAATCAAATTCGACATTATCTGGGGCTGGGACCGTTTTTCGGAGGAAGGACAAAAAGGCAATGCAACCGACAACACCTGCTATGGGCACAATGCCGAGTTTGCCTGGTTGTTGCTTCATTCGCTGGAAATCCTGAAAATTTCTGAGGAAAGCTATCTCGATTTGTTCCGCATCATATACGACCACACTGTCGATAATGGCATCGACTGGGAATATGGCGGTGTGTATGTTGAAGGTCCGCATTCAGGAGGTGTTTACGATAAGGAAAAGGAATTCTGGCAGCAGGCCGAAGTGTTAATTGGTTTGCTCGATGCTGTGATTCTTTTCCGTAGTGATAAATACTTCGAAGCCTACGAAAATGTGCATCGTTTTGTCATGGATAAAGTGGTGAACAAAGGAGTGGGAGAGTGGTATCCGCTTTTGTCGCGCAAAGGCGAACCAATATGGACGCACATGGGGCACTCGTGGAAAATAAATTACCACACGGTGAGGGCAATGATTCAAAGTATTCAACGACTGGAACAACTCTCTAAATAGAACAGAAGCCATAAATCACAAATGATTTGTGGCTTATTTATTTCATTTC
>DAOPZV010000162.1:0-9003 GCA_035353575.1 Prolixibacteraceae bacterium
GCCACAAGCATTATTGACTATGGTTTCGGTGCTGATCATCGCCTGTCCGTGTGCATTGGGGCTGGCTACACCAACAGCAATCATGGTTGGAATGGGTCGCGGCGCCGAATTGGGTATCCTGATCAAAGATGCCGACGGATTGGAACTGGCACACCGTATCGACACGCTCATTCTGGATAAAACCGGAACCATCACTGAAGGAAAACCCGTTGTGACCGATACGATCTGGAATATTAAAGATTCGACAAAACTAAAATCGGTTTTGCTGAGCATGGAAATGCAATCGGAGCACCCTTTGGCGGAAGCAATTGCCAGTTCACTTAAAAGTGAAAATATTCAATTCGTAAATCTCGAAAGCTTTGAAAGCATCACCGGACGTGGCGTTTCAGCAGTTTTTGAAAACGAAACATTCGTGGCAGGAAACGAACAACTGATGGCTGAATCGGGAATTACGCTGTCTGCAAAAGATAATGAAACAGCCAAAAGTCTTCAGGAACAAGCAAAAACGGTGATCTTATTTGGCGGAAGCGATCGTATTTTGGCGATTCTGGCTATTGCCGATCAAATCAAACCGTCGTCGAAAACAGCTATTGAAAAGCTAAAACGAAGTGGAATTGAGGTGATCATGCTTACCGGCGATAACGAGCAAACAGCCAAATCGGTTGCTCAACAAACTGGAATCAGCACTTTCAAAGCCGGATTATTGCCCGAAGACAAAGCCGAATTCATTAAAACGCTTCAGCAGCAAGGCAAAGTGGTGGCAATGGCTGGCGACGGCATCAACGACTCGCATGCCATGGCGCAGGCAGACGTAAGCATTGCGATGGGCAGCGGCTCCGACATCGCGATGGATGTTGCCAAAATGACCATTGTTTCGTCGCGGCTGGAAGCTATTTCATCGGCAATCGAACTATCGAAGCAAACTTTGCGGACCATTAAACAAAATTTGTTTTGGGCGTTTATTTACAACGTCATTGGCATCCCGGTCGCGGCTGGCCTGCTCTACCCTTTCTTCGGATTTTTGCTGAACCCGATGATTGCCGGAGCAGCGATGGCCATGAGCTCGGTATCGGTGGTAAGCAACAGTTTGCGGTTGAGGTTTAAGAAGCTGAAAGGGAAATAGTTGTCGTTGTTGTGATTGTTGTGAAGCAGTTTTGCAGTGATGCAGTTTCCTCACATTTTGCAACTCAGGTACTCAGGAACTTTAAAACTTAAATTTAATAAGATGAACACGTTAAAATTCAAAACAACAATTAAATGTGGCGGTTGTATTGCCACTGTAACTCCGTTTTTAAATAAGATTGAAGGCATTTCAAACTGGAGCGTTGACACCAATTCGCCGGACAAAATTTTGACTGTCGAAACAGAAAGCGTTAATCCGGAGGAAATTACCAATACGCTGAAAACGGCGGGATATCAGGCAAATCTGATTTAAGCTGCCGAATTGGTCCGTGTGGCTTTAACAAATCGCATGCTTGCTTGTTTTAATGACCAAAAATCAGGAGAAATGCTTAGAGACATACGGACCAATTACGAAAAATTTGAGCTTACGGAAAGCGGAATCAATCCAAACCCATTTGAGCAGTTGCGTACGTGGCTTGACGACGCCATTAATGAAAAAGAAAAAGAACCTACTGCTATGGTTCTTTCAACCCTCGACACCAACGGGTTTCCCGAGTCAAGGGTTGTTTTATTGAAAGAACTTAAAGATGAAGGACTGGTGTTCTACACCAACTACGAAAGCAAAAAGGGAACTCAGATATTTCAGGATAAGCATGTTGCTGTAGTTTTTTTCTGGCCTGAACTAGAGCGCCAGGTGAGAATAAAAGGAACTGCCGAAAAGATTAGCGAATCGGAATCGGGCAACTATTTTAAATCGCGCCCAATCGACAGCCAGTTGGGTGCATGGGCTTCGCCGCAAAGTCGAATTATTGAGAACCGCGAGGTTTTAGACCGGAATTACCAAAATTACCAGGAATATTTCAAAAACCGGGAAATAGAAAAACCACTGCATTGGGGTGGCTTTATCATACGTCCGGAATATTTTGAATTCTGGCAGGGTCGATCTAATCGGTTACACGACAGGTTGGAATATGTGGCAAACACCGATGGCTGGGAAATTCATCGGCTTGCTCCCTGATCCTGTCTTGCTTAATTTTCTGCAGAATGCTGGCGAACACGATGAAACATCGAATCTAGTGTCCATAAACCCAATGCAGAGATAACAATGAGGTAAGCAATAGACGGAATTGTTTTAAAAATTTCCACCCCGGTTTTCAAGGCGCTTGTTGCTTCCTGGTTATTTATCGAACTCAATTTTCCGAAGAAATTCGATAAAAATCCAGTACCGCTTTCAGCAGTATTTGGCACTGAAACCACAACATAAGCCAGCAACAACACGAAAGCCGCAATTATTATCATCCAGGCCTTTTTGCTGATAACCGGCTGGTAATCCTGTAAAATAGGCTTTGGTTTTACAGCAGCTTCGGCATAAACCCGGCTCATTACTTTCAGAGTAAAATCCGACGAAGGTGAATTTAATTTCACTCCATCCTTCATCATTTCTTCGAATTGTTTATCCAGCTTGTTCATATCTAAAAAGTTCAAAATTTCAAATTCCAAATTTCAAGTGTTTCATTCCATATTATGCTATAAAAGCGAATATACTTCTTCGTTCAGCATTTCGTACAGCATAACCTGCATTCGCTTGCGAGCCCGGTGTATCTTCACTTTTATATTACTGACCGTCAATCCGGTGATTACGCTTATTTCGTCCATCGACTGGTTTTCGTAATAATAGAGCGTCACTAAAACCTGATCATCTTCAGGCAACTTTTCCATCGCCAATGCAAGGTATTTTTCCTGATCTTCCTTTCGGTTTTCCCGGTAATAGTCGTGCATCCGTTGTTCATCCTGATCCGAAACCTGACGATCATCCAGCGATTTGAATTCAATCCGTCGTTTTCTTAGCTCTGAAATACAGGCATTGTAAGTAATGCTGTACAGCCAGGTCGAAAACTTCGATTTGCCCTCGTAACTGTCAATTTTATGAAAGGCTTTAATGAACGTATCCTGAGCCATTTCCTCGGCTTCTTCCGGCTTTTTCATCAATTTCAATGCCAACGTATATACCATTTTCTGATATTTCTCCACCAAAAAAGAAAATGCCTGCACGTTCCCTTTTTTAACCGCTTCGATGTAGTATAGATCGTCGTTCTGCTTCATTATATACCAATAGACGCAGGTTCTAAATTGTGGTTACAGTTTTCCCGAGAAAAGATTTGGAAATTTGAGGATGTGGAAATATGAAGATTTGAAAATACTAATGGGCAGACTACATTAAAAAAGTCTCAATGTTCAGATGCAGTTTTCAACCAGGAACCCGGATCTCGCAACCCGTAACGTTTTCTGAACTCCGAACTTTTTTCAAAAATTTTGTAACCGCCGGAAAATACCTGCGTCATACTGGCGAGTTCGAAAACAATTAAACATTAAAAATTCAATATTATGCAAGTAGAAGTATTAGGAGTTTTAATCCCGTTTGCATTTTTTGCACTGGTTTTTGCATCATTGTATGTTTATTTAACTACCAGGAACAAAGAACGTTTGGCCTTAATCGAAAAAGGAGCTGATCCAATGTTATTCAAAACAAAGAATACAAGTTCAGCCTTTAACACATTGAAACTTGGTTTGTTTTTCATCGGAATTGCCATCGGTATCATTGGCGGATATTTCCTCACCGAAGGTGGAATGGAAGAAGCGCCCGCTTATTTCTCAATGATCTTCCTCTTCGGCGGAATTGCCTTGGCTGCCTCGTATTTTTTCCAAAAGAAGCATCCTGAAAACTAGTAACGAAGGTTGATTTTGAAAGCTGACTTCCGGGCAAATCCTGAAAGCCAGCTTTTCTGTTTTCGGAATTATCGGTTTATTGGTTATGAATAGCCCAGGGGGTAATGATATTAAACGTTGCCTTTCCCTCTTTCCCCTTTCCTTTCGCTTTTTTTGTATTTTAGTGCAAATTTTTGCGCAATGACCAACGAGAACATTCGGAAACAGATTGACGAGCTACGTCGGCAACTCGACGAACACAATTACAATTACTACGTCCTTTCTCACCCAACTATCAGCGATTACGATTTTGATATGTTGCTGAAGGAACTGGAAAAGCTCGAAAAAGAAAATCCAGAATTTTTTGATGCGAACTCGCCCACCCAACGTGTCGGTAGCGATTTGAATAAAGAATTTGAGCAAGTTCGACATACTTATCCGATGCTGTCGCTTTCCAATTCGTACTCGGAAGAAGAATTGCGCGACTTCGATCAAAAGATCCGCAAACTGACTGACCAACTGTTTGAATATGTGTGCGAATTAAAATACGACGGCACTTCCATCAGCCTTCAATATAAAAACGGTGTGTTGCAACGCGCGATCACACGTGGTGACGGTACTTTTGGCGATGATGTAACATCAAATATAAAAACTATTCGCAGCATTCCGTTAAAACTGAAAGGAACCAGTTATCCTGAAGAGTTTGAAGTTCGTGGTGAAATCCTTTTGCCCTTTGCCGAATTTGAACGCATAAACCAGGAACGCGAGGAACTGGGCGAAACGCCGTTTGCAAACCCGCGCAATGCTGCTTCGGGAACGCTGAAATCACAAAAGTCATCAGTTGTGGCAGAGCGAAAACTGGATGCTTATTTCTATTATTTACTTGGAGAAAATCTGCCCTTCGACGGACATTTTGAAAATATTCAGGAATTGGCCAATTGGGGCTTTAAAATATCGCCCGACACCGAAAAGTGCGCCAACATTGACGAAGTGATTGCCTTCATCAGCAAATGGCACGACAAACGATTTGATTTGCCCGTGGCCACCGACGGAATTGTGATCAAGGTAAATTCGCTAAAAATGCAGCAATACCTGGGCTTCACAGCTAAATCGCCGCGCTGGGCCATTGCCTACAAATACAAAGCTGAGCAGGCCGCCACTACCCTTTTATCGGTTTCGTACCAGGTTGGGCGAACCGGAGCCGTTACGCCGGTAGCGAATCTCGAACCGGTTCTTTTGGCAGGAACAACCGTAAAACGGGCGTCTTTGCACAATGCCGACATTATTAAAAGCCTCGATTTACACCTGAATGATACCGTTTTTGTGGAAAAAGGCGGAGAAATTATCCCGAAAATCGTTGGAGCCGATCAGGCCTTGCGCCACCCGATGGCAACGCCTGTCGATTTTATTAAAACTTGTCCGGAATGCGGAACGGCGCTGATCCGCAAAGATGGCGAAGCAGCCCATTATTGTCCGAACGAAGATGGCTGTCCGCCGCAGATTAAAGGAAAGATGGAGCATTTTATCAGTCGCAAGGCCATGAACATCGACGGTTTAGGCGCTGAAACCATTGATTTGCTGTACAATGAAGGACTGGTTAAAAATATCGCAGACTTATATGAACTGAAAAAAGAGCAAATAAGCAAGTTGGAAAGACTTGGCGATAAATCGGCTGATCGTATACTGAAAAGTCTGGAAGAATCAAAACAAGTTCCGTTCGAGAAAGTACTTTTTGCGCTCGGAATTCGCTTTGTAGGCGAAACGGTAGCTAAAATTCTGGCCAATAAACTAATTTCTATTGAGCAAATTGAGTCGGCAACATTGGAAGAACTCACTGAAATAGACGAAATTGGAGGCCGGATTGCTGAGAGCGTAAAAGCGTATTTCACTCACCCTGAAAATCGGGCATTGGTTGAACGCTTAAAAGCAGTTGGTTTGCAGATGCAACTCAACGAATCAGCGCTTGCCAACCGATCAGAAAAGCTAAAAGGCTTGCAAATCATTATTTCAGGAACTTTTGAGAAAAACTCGCGCGACGACCTGAAAAAAATGATTGAGCAAAATGGAGGTAAAAACGTAAGTTCCATTTCAAAAAACACCAGCTATATGCTGGCAGGCGCTAATATTGGTCCAAGCAAACTGGAGAAAGTACAAAAGCTAAATATCCCAATTATATCTGAGGATGAATTCTTAGGAATGATTAACTAAAAGTTACGGATTATTATTTTATCGAGCTTAAAAATTTCAATCTAAAACTTTTATTCTTTTCAAACATTAAAAAACAAACAATTTGTTATTTTTGCCCCTGTTATGAGTCTGAAATTAAAACTGGCAAACAGGATACTGAATTCAAAACTGAAAGCTTTATCCAGAAACAAAAAGGTTTTTAACCTCGACTCGGCACAAACTGCGGGAATTCTTTGGGAAATTGAACAGGAAGATTCGTTCCTGCAAATTGTAGGCGACCTTCGAAGTTCGGGTGTTAAAGCAACCGGTCTTTGTTATTTTCCTCAGAAAAAAGCAGTAATTCCGGAGGGAATCGACGGATTTACACGCAAGCAGACAAGTTGGTGGCTCGAAATTCCGAAAGCAAAAGTTGCAGAAGATTTCATGCAGCAAAAATTTGATGTATTTATCGATTTAACCGGACAAAAAAGTTTTCCAGTTGTTTTTATAACTGCACTGTCGAATGCAGCATTTAAAATTGGATACGCCGGAGATGCAGTAAATTATTTCGATTGGAACATTGAATTTGCGGAACAGCCCGAAGCGAGCCAGTTGGCTGAACAAATTTTGTATTACTTGAAAAGAATAAATAAAACGATTTTAGAATGAGACATCCATTTACAGGTGCCGGAGTTGCATTGATTACTCCTTTTAATGAAGATAAAAGTATTGATTTCAATGCATTGGAAAGATTGGTGGAAGATCAGATTGCCGGTAAAATTGACTATTTGGTGGTTCTGGGAACTACGGGAGAAACACCTGCCCTTTCGGAAATAGAAAAGAAAGAAATCGTTCGCTTTATTGTAGATAAAAATGCTGGCCGATTAAAAATTATGCTTGGCCTTGGAGGAAACAATACTCTTGGGTTGGTCGAAACCATAAAAAAAACTGATTTTGACGGGATTGATGCCATTCTTTCCGTCACTCCGTATTACAACAAACCAACGCAGGAAGGCTTGTTTCAGCATTTTAAAGCAGTTGTTGAAGCCAGCCCGATACCGGTTGTTTTGTACAATGTTCCGGGACGTACGGGCGTAAACATGGAGGCCGACACAACTCTCCGCATTGCAAACTTATCGCAAAAAGTAATCGGCATTAAAGAGGCCTGCGGCGATATCGGCCAATTCACTAAGATTGCCAGCGGTGCCCCAGACTACTTCAAAGTCATTTCGGGCGACGACAGCTTAACCCTTCCGGCGATTGTAACCGGTTCTATTGGAATTATTTCAGTGCTTGCCAATGCTATGCCCGAAAAACTGGCGCAACTAACTCATGCCGCGCTGGAAGGAAATATGGAACTGGCCGGAAAACTCCATTTGCAACTGGCCGAAATGATGAAGTTAATCTTTAAAGAAGGTAGTCCGGCCGGCGTGAAAGCGCTGATGGAACTTCGGGGCAAAGCAAAACATCAGGTTCGCTTACCACTGGTGCAAGTTTCGGAGGCTACTTATGGGTTGATTGAAGCTGAGTGGAAGAAACTTCAGTAGCCATTGATTTTGAATAGATTTGCTAAGTTTGTAGATAGAAACCTGCAAACACCTAAATTCTGTTCTTATGAATGTTTTGACTACCGCTTTGCTTGTTCTTGCGAGCATTCTGGCTATTGTTATACTTACATCCAAAGTAAAGCTGAACGCTTTTATCTCACTTTTTCTGATTTCGTTATTTCTGGCTTTTACGGCTATTCCCAACGCCGACATTCTGAAAATACTGAAAGATGGGTTTGGCTCAACCATGGCGTCGATTGGATTCCTGATTATTTTCGGGGCGGTGATTGCCATTGTATTGGAAAAAAGTGGTGGCGCCATGAGTATCGCAAGCTATTTACTCTCAAAAACAGGAGAAAAGAGAGCTCCCGCAGCAATTGCCATAACCGGGTTTCTAGCAGGATTACCTATCTTCTGTGATTCGGGATTTATAATTCTCAGTGGGTTGGCTAAATCGTTCAGCACCAAAACCAAAATAGCAATGCCCTATATGGGAATCGTTTTAGCCTGTTCGCTCTATTCGGTGCATTGTCTGGTTCCAACACACCCCGGAGCGTTAGCTGCATCGGGAATAATGAATGTAAATATCGGCAACTTTATACTGCTGGGAATCATTTTTGCCATTCCAGGAGCGTTCGTTGCTTTTTTGTGGACAAAAATGATGACAAAAAACAAAGGGTACGAGCCGGCTATTTTCAATCCTGATAACGAAGGACTTGCACTGCAAAATTTGCCATCTCCTTTTTTGGCGCTTTTGCCCGTCGTTTTACCGCTGTTGCTGATTACGATTTCGTCGATATTTGGAGTGGTTGGCTGGAAAGATCAGAATTTCATTTTCAAAGCGATACTTTTTGTTGGGCAACCCATTTTTGCGCTGTTCATCGGAATGCTGTTGTCTTTTATTTTGCTGAAAGACCTCGGCATGAAAAAGCTAAACGGAGTTTTTGAAACAGCTATCGAAAAAGCTGGTCCGATCTTAATTGTTACGGCTGCCGGAGGGATGTTTGGTTCGGTAATAAAAGAAACCGGAATTGGAACACAAGCCGGAAATTTTCTCAGCAGCACCGGATTAGGACTTGCCGTGCCGTTTTTGATCGCATTTCTGATGAAAACAGCACAGGGTTCTTCAACTGTAGCAATTATTACGACAGCTTCGTTTGTTACGCCAATGCTTTCGCTGCTTGGACTGGAGTCGGAAACCGGAAAGTTATTTGCCATTCTCTCGATGGGCGCAGGTTCGATGATGATTTCACATGCCAACGACTCTTATTTCTGGGTAATCACCAAATTTTCGGGCATCGAAACCGACACTACGTTAAAGATTTACTCAACGGCCACAATCATCATGGGAATCACTGTTTTTTCCTGCATCTGGGTTTGCTCGCTTTTTGTTCTGTAAACAAAACCTCAGCATTTACACTCCCCTTCGGGCAAATATTCGTACTGAAATGTAGTGTGTCCA
>DAOPZV010000163.1:0-8895 GCA_035353575.1 Prolixibacteraceae bacterium
GAACCTTCGCTAATCAGGTCGATATCGTGGAAACAGTAGTATTCAATACCAATTTTCTGCATGAATTCGAAACCTGCATCCATTTTGTCTTTTGCAGCTTGCAAAGCATCAGCAGCACCTACCCATGGGTGAATTTGTGTTCCCGGGCCAAATGGATCGCCACCTTCAGCACACAAAGAGTGCCACCAAGCCATACAGAATTTAAACCATTCTTTCATGGGTTTGCCATACACCACTTTTTCAGCATCGTAGTAACGGAATGCCAATGGGTTTTTACTTTCTTTTCCTTCGAATTTAATTTTTTCCACTGATGGGAAATACACTTTTGTGCTCATGTTGTAATTTGTTATTTATGATTTACTATTTAATATTTTGGACATTAGTCAATAGTCATTAGAAAAGCTATTTTCCTATTGACCAATGACTTTTTCGAGGTTTTGCTTCCAGTTTTGATAAGCAGCTTCGTATTCGGCTTTTTTGCTTAAATCTGGTGTAACGGTATCCAGTTTTTTCAGGTTGGCAAAAGCTTCTTTCGCCGAGGCATAATATCCTGAACCAATTCCTGCGCCGCGTGCAGCACCGATTGATCCGTCTGTGTTGTACAACTCGATGGTAGCTCCTGAAATTCCGGCCAGTGTTTCGCGAAAAATAGGAGAGAGGAACATGTTGGCTTTTCCGGCTCGGATGACCTGCGCTTTGATACCGATTTCTTCCATGATTTCCATCCCATATTTGAACGAGAATACAATGCCTTCCTGCGCTGCACGGAACAGGTGAGCTTCGGTATGTGTGTTAAAACCTAATCCTGAAATTTGTGCGCCAATGTTCTTGTTGCGAAGTACGCGTTCGGCACCATTACCGAAAGGCAGAATGCTCAGACCTTCAGAACCGATGGCAACTGAGGCAGCTTTCTGGTTCATTTCTTCGTACGAAAATGCTTTGTTGCCAACGTATTTATTCAGCCACGAATTCAAAATTCCGGTTCCGTTGATGCAAAGCAGTACTCCCAAACGATTGGCCTCGGCAGAGTGGTTAACGTGCGCAAAGGTGTTTACCCGCGAATATGGATCGTATTTTACTTCTCCGCTCACGCCGTAAACAACTCCTGAAGTTCCGGCAGTGGTGGCAATTTCGCCAGGATTGAGTACGTTCAGGGAAAGCGCGTTGTTCGGCTGATCGCCTGCGCGATAGCTGATTTTGATGCCCGGAGCCAACCCAAGTTCAGCGGCAGCTTCGGCACTCACCACACTTTGCACCGAAAAGGTTGGAACAACTTCAGGAATAAACGATTTCTCGAATCCGTAATAGTCGAGCAGCATATCGGCCACCTTGTTTTCTTTAAAATTCCAGAGAATACCTTCCGAAAGGTTTCCGGCGGTAGTCTTTATTTCTCCTGAAAGCTTCATGGCGATGTAGTCGCCCGGAAGCATAATTTTATCGATTTTGGCGTACAATTCCGGCTCATTGTCTTTCACCCATTTCAGTTTCGAAGCGGTGAAGTTTCCCGGCGAGTTCAGCAGGTTCGACAAGCATTTTTCTTCGCCAATTCCGGCAAAAGCTTTGTTGCCAATTTCGGCAGCTCGGCTGTCGCACCAAATGATTGAAGGGCGCAAAACCTGTTTGTTTTTGTCAACGGCAACCAGTCCGTGCATCTGGTACGAAATACCAATTGAATCGATATCCTTCGGATTTACTTTCGATTGAGCCATCACATCGGCCAGCGCCAGTTTCAGGTTGGCCCACCACAATTCGGGTTCCTGTTCAGCCCAGCCGGGTTTAACGGCAGTAATTTTCATTTCCTGTTTGGGGTAAAAAGCCGAACCCAGACAATCGCCTGTTTCACCATTAATCAGCGAAGCTTTTACTGAAGAACTTCCTATATCGAAACCGAGTAAATACATTTTATCAAGTTTAAAGTTTAAAGTCAAAAGTTTAAAGGACAGAAGTAAAAAGTCATGATTGGCAAAATTCGAATTCCAAGCCTTTTTTGATTCATCCGTTCTGTTCTGGTATGCTCGACAAAACTAGGGCTTCGGAGACCGATCTCAAAATTAGCATTAGTGTTATAAAACATCTATTAAAGGGATTTTCTGATCGTCAGTTTTGTTGGTATTACCGTGTTTATTTTTTCTCCCGTTGAAACAAATTCGGCAATCTTTTTACCCATCAGTTCAAAGTCGGTGGAAATGACTGTGATTCCGTCTTTTACATACTTTTTCATTGGTGTCTCGTTGTACGAAATTACACCTACATCTTTTCCAGGTACCAAATTTTTGAGGTGGCATTGGTCGAGGAATTTAGCCAAAGTACGGTCGCTCACAAGCAAATATAACTCGCCTTTCTGAAGATCGAATTTCTTAAAATCGTACAGCGTTTTGTGATTGAGGTTATTGTCGGAGCAAAACTTCTCAAAAAAGTCGATCGATATTTTTGGGTGATATGTAAATGAAGGATACAGGTAAATAAACTTCTCGTATTTTCGGATTAAATCAATACCACTTTCGAGCGCGTCGTAAAGCGATTGCCCAAAATCCTGGTGAATGGTTGAAGTTCCATTTTGTGTATTCACATCCCAGTCGATAACCAGTAATTTATTAGGCGGTATCTGGCTGGTAATCTGAGGGACACGCTCATGATCGAAATTCATAATGATATACTTGGTGTATTTGCCCAGGCTTTCATTGATGATCTTCTCAAAGTCGTCAATGTTGTAGTGATGAAAATGCAAATCTACCGCGATATTTTCAGGAAGATTTTCGAGAAATGAACCGTAAAGTACTTCTTTATAGGCTTTAAATGTATCCAGAAACAGAAAAACTTTAGTTACAGCTTTGGCCACAAAATATCCCCGGTTTGGAACCGACTCAATCACGCCACGATTTTTTAATTCGGCATAAGCCTTAAAAACGGTATCCCTGGAAAGTGCGCTTTCCTTGCAAATCTGGTTAACCGAAGGCAGCATGTCGCCTACTTGCAAAAGGTTTTTACTGATGGCTTCGTTGATAGAGTCGATTAACTGCTGAAATTTGAGCAGGTTCGATTGCGGATTTACTGTAAAATGAAATTTACTTTCCATAGGTTAACATCAAAGTGGTCTGTTCTGGTATGCAAACATACGAAAAAGGAGGAAGTAGAAGCAAATGGAGCAGAATTTTTATTCCGACTTAATGGTCCAAACTGTTTTTCGATAATGTATTCGAATTGTTTGAAAATGTTTTTTACTTTCACCACTAGAAGTGTTTGAAATACACTTAAATAAAATTAAGCACTAAACCAAGAATAATGAGCTATTTAAGATTCAACCTAATTAATTCGAATGCTGTTTCAAGATCAGTAAAGTGGCTTTTCCCAACCGTTTTTATTATAGCTGTAAGTCTATTGAGCCTTCCTGCCGATCTTTTTGCACAGCCAAAACAGGATCATGGCTATCCGATATCACCCGTTCCGTTCACATCGGTAAAAGTAACCGATGCGTTTTGGGGGCAGCGTCTCAATGCCAGCCGCGAAGTGACTATTCCATTAGCTTTCAGTAAATGCGAAGAAACAGGTCGGTATAAAAACTTTGTGAATGCAGCGCATCCAAGTGATACGATTAAAGTGAAAGGCTACTCGTTTGATGATACTGATGTTTACAAAACCATCGAAGGTGCCAGTTATTCGATGCAAACTTACCCCAACAAAAAGCTCGATAAATACATCGACAGCGTGTTGACGATTGTTGCAGCAGCTCAGGAGCCTGACGGTTACCTTTATACGGCACGGACCATGAATCCAAAACATCCGCACGAATGGTCGGGCACCAAACGCTGGGAAAAAGAGGAGGATTTGAGCCACGAATTATACAACCTGGGACATATGGTAGAAGGTGCCATTGCGCATTATCAGGCTACCGGAAAAACGAATTTCCTGAATATTGCTAAAAAGTATGCCGACTGCGCCATTCGTGAGATTGGTCCAAACCCGGGACAAGTAATCGTGGTGCCGGGTCACCAGATTGCCGAGATGGCGTTGTCGAAATTGTACGTGGTAACCGGTGACAAAAAATACCTCAATTTTGCAAAGTTTTTGCTCGATCAACGTGGAAAAACCAAGTTCGTTCAGGAATACAGCCAGAGTCACAAACCGGTTCTGGAGCAGGACGAAGCAGTTGGACATGCCGTTCGTGCTGCCTACATGTACACCGGAATGGCCGATGTGGCTGCATTAACTGGCGACAAAGGTTACATCGATGCCATCGACCGTATCTGGGGAAACATTGTGGGTAAAAAACTTTACATCACCGGCGGAATTGGCGCCACCGGAAACGGCGAAGCTTTTGGTGAAAACTACGAACTGCCCAACATGTCGGCCTACTGCGAAACCTGCGCGGCTATCGGAAACGTTTATCTCAACTACCGTTTGTTCCTGTTGCATGGCGAATCGAAATATTACGATGTACTCGAACGCACACTTTACAACGGGTTAATCAGCGGCGTTTCGCTCGATGGCGGGGCTTTCTTTTATCCTAATCCACTCGAATCGATGGGCCAACATCAGCGTCAACCCTGGTTTGGTTGTGCCTGCTGCCCGTCGAATATTGCCCGCTTTATTCCATCGGTTCCCGGATATGTTTACGCCGTTCACAACAGCGACTTGTATGTCAACCTGTTCATGTCGAACAATTCAGAAATAAAAGTTAACGACAAAGTTGTAGGCTTGAAACAGACCACCCGTTATCCTTGGGATGGCGATGTGAATCTGGAAGTTACGCCAAAAGGGAAGCAGCAGTTCAGCCTGAAGATCCGAATTCCCGGATGGGTTCAGGGATCGGTTGTGCCAAGCAATTTATATACTTATACCGATAATAAATCGTTGAAATACACTGTAAAAGTGAACGATCAGCTGGTTGAAAGTACGCTCGAAAAAGGTTATTTTACCATCAACCGTACATGGGTAAAAGGCGACAAAGTTGAAGTGCATTTCGACATGGAACCACGCACTGTAAAAGCACATGCCGCTGTTGAGGCCGATCGTGGCAAAGTGGCTATTGAACGTGGCCCGGTGGTGTATTGTGCCGAATGGCCCGATAATGATTTCAGCGTTTTAAGTGTTATCCTGAATAAAAAGCCAGAATTTACTGTTGAAAGCAAACCTGAGTTGCTTTACGGAATAAACATGATACACACCGATGCGCAGCTTTTAAGCTATGATGCAAAGGGGAAAGTAGTGGTTAAAGATGTTAAACTGAACATGATTCCGTATTACGCCTGGGCTCACCGCGGCAGCGGCGAAATGTCGGTTTGGTTGTCGAACGATTTAAGTTCGATCCGCCCGGTAGCACAGCCAACTATAGCTTCCGAAAGTAAGATTGATGCTTCGGTCAAGGTAAAATCGCTGTCGTCGATTAAAGACGGTTTGGTTCCAAAAGATGCCAACGACCGCACCATTCCATATTTTCATTGGTGGCCAAAAGAAGGAACAACCGAATGGATTTCGTACAGTTTCGAAGCTGAAAAAACAATAAGCCGTTCGACCGTTTACTGGTTTGATGATGCGCCTTGGGGTGGATGCCGTGTGCCACAGTCGTGGAAAATATTTTATCAGGATAAAGACGGACAATGGGTTGCTGTTGAGAATGCCAACCCTTATGGAACTGAAAAAGGTTTTGGCAACGAAGTTCAGTTTAAACCAGTTACAACCAAAGCCCTGAAGCTTGAAGTAAAACTTCAGGAAAAAAATGCCGCCGGAATTTATGAATGGCAGGTAGAGTAAGAAATTGAAATTCTTAAAATAAATCATTGGTTATGATGATTTCAAGAAAGGACTTTTTCAAAAAAACCTGCCTCGCAGGCGCTTGTTTTTGCGGATTTGCTTCGTTGGGTGTTCAGGCTGCAGCATCGGAAACAGTTGTTGGTCAAGCTCGCCCCGACGATAAAAAGCTGAAATTCATGCAGGATTGGATTTCGACCCTTTTGCTACAGGTTGATGAAAATGCTAATGACGAGGAATGTCGGAAAATCATGAAACCTTGCGCGATGGCGCACTACAATTACCTTGAAATGGACAACGTTCTGGCTCCATACAAGGGCGATATCGAAAAATTTAATGCCTTCATTTCAGGAGAATGGGGCTGGAAAGTGAATTACGACAAGGCAAAAGGAATTATCGTGGCCGACGAAAATAAATCATATTGCGTTTGCCCGATGGTGAACAAGGAGAAAGGAGTTCGTTCGTCAATTCTTTGTTTTTGTTCCGAAGGTTTTGCCGAAAAAATGTTTTCGACGGTGGTTGGTCATCCGGTAAGCGCCCGGGTGGTATCGTCAATTCACCGCGGGAACGACAGATGTATCTATGAGATAAAAATTTGAAAATATTGAAGATAATTTCCCCGGATTACGATCAGAAAATCAAATTGTGGACTAATTTTCTTTTGCCGATTTTTTTCAAGGAAACAATAGATTAATGGTCAAACAGGGATCCTGATTTTGGGATCCCTGTTTATTCGGAAACTGAAAATAGCGATCATAATCGCAAAGTAGAGGTTAAACTGCCGCCAATGCTTGAGAAAGCTTTTAAAATTGAGAAAATGGTTAATACGACTCCGACTCAAAAAGCTTTGTTGGAGGCATGGTTAAATTAGTTTGATGATTAGGAAATTTGAGAATTTGAAAATGAAAAAATTAACGATATTACTACTGATATTTCTGAGCGTTACTTCATTTGCTCAGAAATTCGAGGATTTGGCACAAACACCCCCTATGGGATGGAATAGCTGGAACAAATTTGGTTGTAACGTGAGCGAAAAGCTCATTTGCGAAATGGCCGACGCCATGGTAAATAACGGAATGCTCGAAGCGGGCTACACCTATCTGGTGATCGACGATTGCTGGCAGGTTAGCCGCGATTCGCTGGGCAATATTGTTGTCGATCCCGAACGGTTCCCGAATGGCATGAAAGCGGTGGCCGACTATGTGCACAAAAAAGGATTGAAATTCGGCATCTATTCCTGCGCCGGTTCGGCCACTTGTCAGGGGCGTCCCGGTAGCCGCGGTTACCAATTCCAGGATGCCCGCACCTACGCCAAATGGGGTGTCGATTACCTGAAATACGATTGGTGCAACGAGGAAGGCCAAAATGCCAAAGCTGCCTATAAAACCATGAGTGATGCGTTAAAAGAATGCGGTCGCCCGATTGTCTTCTCTATTTGCGAGTGGGGCGAAAATAAACCGTGGGAGTGGGGAAAAGGCATTGGCCATTTGTGGCGCACCACTGCCGACATCCGCGATTGCTACCAGTGCACCTTCGACTGGGGCGGGTTGGGCGTACTCGACATCATCGACAAACAGGCAGCTTTGCAGCAACATGCCGGACCAGGCCACTGGAACGACCCGGATATGCTTGAAGTAGGTAATGGTGGCATGACTTTCGACGAGTATAAAACGCATTTTACCATGTGGGCGATGCTGGCAGCTCCACTGATGGCCGGAAACGACTTACGCAACATGGATGTCCAAACCAAAGAAATACTGACCAATGCCGATGTGATTGCAGTCAATCAGGATAAACTGGGGCAACAAGCCACTAAATTTATGGACATGGGCGAATACGAAATCTGGGCAAAACCTTTAGCGAATGGAGAAGTGGCCGTGTGCTTTATGAACCGCACCAGCCAGCCCTGGAAGCTCAATTACGATTGGAAAAAGCAAACCATGTACTTTGCCACCGAAGTGAGTGTGCACAAAAAAGAATACAATGTATTCGATTTGTGGGAACATAAAAACGTTGGGAAAACCAGCGACCGACTGGTAAAAGATATTCCGCCACACGGGGTTTTAGTTGTACGTTTGTCGGTAGTGAAGTAATTGAACTTAAAAATACTATTGCTCGTGGAAAATGAGATTCTTCGCTTCGCTCAGAATGACACCTATTTGCTTGTATAGTGAGATGTAGAGTTGGTTTGCGGCTTAGCCGCAAACCAACTCTACATCTCAACAACAACTCGCTGATTGTCATTTCGAACGAAGTGAGAAATCTCAATTAACAATGGGTAGGAAAGATTTACGAGAGAATAATAATTAAAATTAGTAATCAAACCAACACAGAAGATACCAACGATTTAAATGACAGATATGAAGATATATAAGCTATTATTTGGACTATTACTAGGCTTTTTTGCCTTGGGAACCAACACTTCAGTTGCACAAAGCGGCGATCAAATTCTGGATGGAATTGGCGAAACGGGTTTAATCTCGCGCTACACGTTTAAGGAAGATGTGAAAGACTGGTCGCGCAACAATTTGCACGGAAACGTTCTGGGAACTGATTTCAAGTTTGTGAAGGACGAGCTGTTTGGTACCGTACTTTCATTAAACGGAAGTAACGACACATACATTTCGCTTCCGGCGGAATCGGTAACGGGCGAACAAACCATTAGTATCACCGGATGGATTTACCTGCGTTCGGCAAAAAGTGGCCAGTTGTTTTTCGATTTTGGTAAAGACAGCAAGTCGCATTTTTTTGCTGCTCCGATTGGGACTTCGGATAAGGAAGAATTTCAGGCTCAAATCCTGACGAATTCAAAAAGTTACACGGCAAGTTCACCAGCCTTACCTGTTTACAAATGGGTTCATGTGGCTGTGGTGATCAACGTTCCGTATAAAACACTCAGTACCTTTGTAAATGGCGCGCTTGTTGCTGAAACTAAAAATGCTGAAGTTGAATTGCGACAGCTTTTCAAGAGTAATTCAGGAGAAACCAATAAACTTTACATCGGAAGATCGCTCAATCCGGAATACACCGGTTTAAACGCAAAATTGCACGATTTCCGCATCTATCGGGTTGCACTGAACGATAAACAGGTGGCCCGAATTTATAGCAATGCGCTGAGCGAAGGCGAGTCAACGGTTAGAACCAACG
>DAOPZV010000164.1:0-8823 GCA_035353575.1 Prolixibacteraceae bacterium
ACGTTCGTCGAATGTGCAGTTCAATCTTTTGCACACGGCATGCCAGCTAACAATGTGCACCGGCAGCGAGTCGGAGAGGGTGCCGTCTAAATCAAAGATTAAAGCCTTGGCTTCGGGATATATTTTAAGTTCCATGCGATGCAATTTTTGAGTTGACAAAATTAGCAAAGTTTTTAAGCCTGAAAGTTTTCAGCTACTTCAGACCAAACAACGAAAAATGCTTCATGAAGATTTAATGTATGTGGGCTGGTATATTCGTTCTTTTGCTGGTATTCATTGCGCTTCTTCAGGAGACTTAACAGTTACAGTTTTGTTTTTTTGTTGATTTTACAGAGTTTTGTAAAACATCAAAAAAAAGGTTTATGAAGCAAATTGAAAAATTATCAGAAAACGACAATTACACAGCCGTGAATCTTGGAAATCTTAACGAATTGATGGAATACAATTTGATTCATCCGGTCAGAAAAAATCTGATTGAAGGGAAAGTATTTCTGAAAGAAACAACAAATTCTACAGGTACCGAGATATCGTTTAATATGCTGCCTCCTCAAACCGAACAACCTTATTTCCATATTCACCGGAAAAATGAAGAGACCTATATTATTCTGAAAGGATATGGATTTTTCCAGGTTGATGATGACTGTTTCGCAATTAAAGAGGGGAGTGTTGTCAGGGTAGCGCCGGCAGGCAAAAGAGGCATCAGAAACGACTCGGACGAGACTATGATTTACATGGTTGTGCAGTCGAAAGAAAATTCGCTGGAAGAGTACACAACAGCAGATGGTGAAAGAGTGCCTTTCGAACCAAAATGGAAATAAAAAAGCAAGTACCCAGGTTTTAAACTGGACACTTGCTTTGCAATTATAGGGAAAATACAGGTTATACAAGCTTGTATCCGGTGCGGTATTCGTAGTGCATCAGTTTTGTTGCGGCGCCATCAGCATCGTCAACAAATACTTCTTTTGTTGGATCCCATTTAATCGTACGTTTCAATTCGCAGGCAATGTTTCCAAGGTTGCAAACGGTACAACTGCTATGGCCAATTTCAACCGGAACAACCGGGTCTTTGCGTTCGCGAACAGCATCAATAAAGTTTACCTGGTGTGGTATTTTGTTTTCGTAAGGAACGTCATCTTTCTTTTCTTCTTTTGCCGGTACAAATTTTGGGTCTGAAGCATTGAAATAGCCGCGGGCAACTTCAATCCAACCATCTTTACCAATAAATTTTACACCTTTGGTATTCTTTTCGTCAAAAGGTTCAGAAGTCATTATTACGCCATTGGCATATTTGAATTGCATATACTGGGTTCCGTCAGCAATAGGCGAAATTTCAACCGGGCCATTTTTATCCATTCCCAATCCCCATTGTGCAATATCGAACATGTGAGCGCCCCAGTCGGTTGTGAAGCCGCCACCAATGCCTTTGTACCAGCGCCATGCGCCCCAGGTATCTTCGTCTTTATCGGGATCAACAGTGATAGGTGGATCGAGTTCGTTGTTAAAAGGAACGGCATTCGGAAGCGATCCTTGCCACAAATCCCAGTTCAAGTCGGCAGGAACAGGTTGAACGGGCAAATCGAACGGACGTGGCGGTGCACCTACATAAGCATGAACTTTTTCTATTTGTCCAAGAGCTCCCGATTGCACCAATTGAACTGCATGCTGGAAGTTTGGATCAGAACGTTGTTGGCTGCCAATTGCCAAAATACGATTTGTTTCACGAACAACACGACGCAGTTCCTGCCCTTCTTTAATGGTGAAAGTCATCGGTTTTTCGAGATATACATCTTTACCAGCTTTACATGCCGCAATGGCAATGCGTGCGTGCGAGTGGTCAGGAACAGCAATTACAACCGCGTTGATATCCGGACGAGCAAGTAATTCTTCGAATTTTTCGTATGTTTTTACTTCAACTTCTTTTCCGTTTTTCTTGTAATAGCCATTTACTCTTTTTTCAAAACGTTTACGTTTCACTCCATAAACATCACATCCGGCAACAACTTTAACTCCCGGAATTTGAATGAATCCACTCAATAAAAACATCGACTGGCGTCCCATTCCGATAAAACCTAATCTGAGGTCAGTATCAACAGGTTTTGGAGTACATGATGTTAGTGGCGAGAACAGAGCAACTCCGGCAACACCCAATGCAGCCGTACCAAGAAACTGGCGTCTTGAAACGCCTTTTTTTGCTTGATTTTCCATTAATTGAATTTTATAATTTATTAAATTTTAGTTGATCGAGGTAAAAATACCGATTTGGCTTTTTACGTCAAAATAAAAAATTGATATTACTGAAAATTACTTTTCCTGAGAGTCAGCTATCAATTCATTTTGAGTAAAGTAGGGCGATCCCGAAATAAAAATCGTTTTTTTAAGTAAATTACAATCGGATTAAATATTGACCATTTTTGAAATATTGCGCTGGTTAGTTCCTTTTTTTTTTGATTTTTGTTGTTGTATAGAAATGTAAAATCTCATGGAAAAGTATATAAACCTGCTAAGATCTCTGATTTCTGTTTCGTCACTTAGCCGCAACGAGCAGGAAGCAGCACAAATAATTCGAAACTTTTTTACCGAATTAGGCATTCCTTATTCGGTACAGGTGAATAATACCTGGGTGAAAAATAAGTTCTGGAAAGACGGTCTTCCCGTAATTTTGCTGAACTCGCACATCGACACTGTAAAACCAGCCAGTGGCTACACACGCGATCCATTTTCTGCAGACATCGAAGATGGTATTTTATATGGTTTGGGAAGTAACGACGCAGGGGGAGCACTGGTAACACTTTTGGCCGTTTTTGTTCATTTTTATGAAGCAGAGAATCTGCCGTTTAATCTTATATATGCTGCTTCGGCGGAAGAGGAAATTTCGGGAACAAACGGACTGGAAAGCATTTTGCCTGAGTTGGGAAAGCTGGATTTGGCGATTGTTGGCGAACCAACAAAAATGCAAATGGCCATTGCTGAAAAAGGATTGATGGTTTTGGATTGCACTTCGCACGGAAAGTCAGGCCACGCAGCCCGAGAGGAGGGCGAGAATGCGATCTATAAAGCCATTGCCGATATCGAAAAAATACGCAGTTACAAATTCGAAAAGGTTTCTCATGTTTTGGGGGCAGTTAAAATGTCGGTCACGGTAATTAATGCCGGAACGCAGCACAATGTGGTTCCCGATCAGTGTTCTTTTGTGGTTGATGTGAGAACCAACGAATACTACTCTAATCAAAGGGCTTTTAAAATTATCAGCGAGCTCGTTGATTCTGATGTCGTACCCAGATCTCTTCGTTTAAATTCTTCTGGTATTCCGGTAACTCATCCAATTGTTCAACGTGGAATTGCCTTGGGCTTGAGTTATTACGGTTCACCAACAACTTCAGATCAGGCTGTAATTCCATATCCTTCTATAAAAATTGGCCCGGGAGACAGCGCTCGTTCGCACACCGCAAACGAGTATATTCTGGTTTCAGAAATAGAAGAAGGGTTTAATATTTACATTGATTTGCTTACCAATCTGGTGTTAATATAAAAAAAAAGAGAGACCTGTCCCCCAACAGGTCTCTCGGGATGCTCCAGAAATTTGAAACTGGAGCAGACTACATATGAATCGAACTAAAACTAAACGTATATAAGGTTTGAATCGGACGTTGCACTGATTAATCTTCAGATAACGCCATTTCGTTGTGCTGAGAAATATCCAAACCTGCAATTTCTTCTTTCTGATTTGCGCGAATTCCTACAAGGCTGTCAACAACTTTATAAAGAATATAAGTCATTAATGCAGAAAAAGCCATTGTAACAACGGTGGCGATCAACTGTATTCCAAGTTGCTTTGCATTTCCATACAACAAACCACTGTAGGACGACTGTATGGCCGGAGAAGCAAATACTCCGGTCAGGATAGCGCCAATAATACCGCCGATGCCATGTACTCCAAACGCATCGAGAGAATCGTCGTATCCGAATTTGTGTTTTACTACCGACACCATAAAGAAGCAGACAACAGATACCACAATACCAATTGCAACTGAGCCAAGAACACCTACGAACCCTGCGGCAGGTGTAATTGCTACAAGACCAGCTACAGCCCCGGTACAAATGCCAATTGTTGTTGGTTTTCCGTTAAGTTTCCAATCGAGCAATGCCCATGTGAATGCAGCCACTGCAGTAGCGAGGTGAGTGGCAAGAAATGCACTTACAGCCAATCCATCGGCAGCCAAACCGCTGCCTGCATTGAATCCAAACCAGCCAAACCACAATAATGCCGCACCAATTACTACCAACGGAATATTATGAGGCGCTGTTGGGTGATTGTTGTAGTTTCTGCGAACGCCAATCATTAATGTCATAACCAACGCAGAGATACCTGCATTGATGTGAACAACAGTTCCTCCTGCAAAATCTAAAGCGCCAAGTTTAAATAGCCAGCCATCAGCCGACCACACCCAGTGTGCAACCGGATTGTAAACCAGAATTGACCAAAGTATTGAGAAAATAAGGAAGCCTTTGAATTTAATTCGTTCTGCATAAGCACCAATGATAAGAGCCGGAGTAATCACAGCAAACATACATTGAAACAGAACAAACAAAATATGAGGAATACGTTCGGTTGCCTGTGAAATATAATAGGGACTAACATCGGTAATATTAATGCCATTTAAAAAAGCCCAGTTAAAACCACCAATGAAGGGAGCCAGAGCTCCGGTTGATGATCCGAACGACAAACTGTATCCAAAAAATACCCATTCAATTGTAATGGCGGCCGTGAGAATAAAACACTGCATCAGTATATTTAAAACATTTTTTTGACGAACGAGGCCTCCATAAAACAATGCCAGCCCCGGAATCGTCATCAACATTACCAAAGCAGTAGCAACAATCATCCAGGCCGTATTGCCTGCGCTGATAAATGGGGCAGGAGTTGCAGCTGCCGTTGTTGCCGCCTCTTGTGCAAAAATGAACGTGGGTGCCATTAAACCTAAAATAGCCAACCCAATGTATTTGAATTTGGTTTTCATAAAAGTCAATTTTTGATTTGAAGAATGGATTATCTGTCGTAGAGAGACTCGTCGCCGCTGTCTTTTGTCCGAATACGGATGGATTGATTGATGTCGCTGACGAATATTCTGCCATCACCACTTTCACCGGTGTATGCAGAGTCGAGTATTGCTTTAAGCGATTTTTCAACGTTGATGTCGCGTACTACAAATGAAATGTAGATACGGGCTACGGCATTAACATCGTATGCAATACCTCTGAAAATGAGTCCCTGTCGTGCAGTACCTTGTCCTTTTACTTCCCACCAGGAAAGGAAATCAATATCTGCTTCGTGAAGAGCTGCACGCACTTCTTCAAACTTCGTTTTTCTAACGATGGCTTCAATTTTCTTCATAACAATTAAATTTTTGTTTTAACAAAAAGTCCAGAAATGGGTGGTTCCTGAACTAACACTTTTTTTTAGAATTTGATTTAATTCAAAAATATTAATATTTGATATAAGGCCAATAAAAAAGGTGGTGTGTTTGATAAAAAATACAAATATTTAATATTAGTGTATATTTAATGTAGGGGTTGTTTTAAAAATATATTTATTTTCTGACTTATGCCCCGTATGTATAATATATAAAAAGAAAGAGAGAACTGTCCCCCAACAGTCCCCTCTTTTGAATACAACAAATTTAATTGTCGAAGAAAATAACTTATCTTGAAAGTGGTGTCTCAGAGTTTTTGTCAAGTTTAACTCCGGCATATCCCTCAACTCCCATTTCTGGAATGTCAAGACCTTGTAATTCGTCGGTTGCACTAACGCGGTTCCCAACAAGTTTATCAGTAAGTTTGAAAACCAGCCATCCAATTAACCCGACATAAATGATGTTAGTAGCTACTCCAATGAATTCTGCGAAGAACTGCCCGGCATTTCCGTAGAATAAACCTGTTACTTTACCTGCAACGCCATTCCATCCATCGCCGTAGGTTCCATCGGCAAACAAACCGAGAGCTAAACATCCCCATGCTCCATTTACTCCGTGTACGGCAATAGCGCCAACAGGGTCGTCAACTCTTAATTTTAGCTCGATGAAGAATGCTGCTTCAATTACAAGAATACCAGAGATTAATCCGATTATGGCTGCACTTCCAACAGATACAAATGCGCAAGGTGCAGTAATTGCAACTAACCCGGCTAGCATGCCATTGATCATCATAGTCGGATCGGGCTTCTTTGTTTTTACAAGCCACATGTAAAGCGTTGATGCCAAAGCTCCGGTCGCAGAAGCAATCATTGTATTAACCGCAACAACCGAAATACGAAGATCGCCGCCAGCTAGAGTCGATCCGGGGTTAAAGCCGAACCAACCGAATGCAAGGATAAACGTACCAACAATTGCCATTGGAATATTGTGACCAGGAATTGCATTTGCTGATCCATCGCGGTTGTATTTTCCAATACGTGGTCCTAAAATTTTTGCGCCAACCAACGCCAGCACGCCACCGGTGAGGTGAACTACTGATGAACCAGCAAAGTCAACATGTCCATGTCCGAGACCGAATTGTGACCCAAGCTGTGCTAACCAGCCGCCGCCCCATACCCAGTTTCCGTAGATTGGGTAGATGATGGTGCCTACAGCTAAACCGTAAATGAAGAATGAAGAGTATTTCCAGCGTTCAGCCATTGAGCCGGTAGGAATTGTGGCGGTTGTGTCCATGAATACCATCTGGAAAAGGAAAAGAGCGAACACTGCTACATCGTAAGTGCCAGAAAGGAAGAAGCCTTTGCCGCCAAAGAGACCAAATGAGTGGCCGAACAGGTTAATTGTTACTTCATTGTTGAGACCGTCATATCCGCCGAGTGTTCCCAGAGTTCCGACACCGCCAAACATGAAAGCGAAACCACAAATGAAAAATCCAATCATTCCCAATGGGTAAATCAAAAAGTTCATAGCCATGGTGTGGGCTACGTTTTTTGCTCGTGTCATGCCAGCTTCAACCATGGCAAAGCCTGCCTGCATAAACATTACCAGGAACCCTGTTATGAGAACCCACATCATGTTTATTGCAACTTTGTTGTGTCCTACTAAATCGGCAACCTCGCCAATTGTTGCTCCTGCTTTGGCGTCTGCAGCAACAATTTCTGACTTGTTACCTGTGTTAACTCCTGACGGATCAACATCTTTAGCAAATGCAGTGGTGTTGAATACTAAAGTGCTTGCTAGCGTTAGTATTACACATATCAAAAGTATTATCGATTTTTTCATATATGTTCTTTTTTTGAATCGTGGTTAAATAATTATTTGCCGTCTTCTCCCTTAAGTGAATCTTCTCCTGATTGACGAGTTCTGATTTTCCATGCTTCGTCGATGCTTGTGACGAAAATACGTCCATCACCAACTTCGCCGGTATAAGCAGCTTCGAGAATACATTCGATTGTCTTTTGTACATTCACGTCGCGAACTACAATAGTTAGCTCCTGTCTGGAAATAAAAGAGGTGTCGTAAACTGTACCACGGTACGATTTGTTTGATTTCTTTATCTCGTTACCTACTCCAATGACATCGGTGTATGTAAAAAAGTCGATGTCGATTTTTTGTAGGGCTTCCTTCACATCCTGGAATTTGGAAGTCCTGATAATGGCTTCAATTTTTTTCATGATTTGTCGTATTTGGTTGATTTTTGATTAAAATGATACAGCTACTACGTAAAATACCTGTTCTTTATTGGGGTTGAAGATTACAGAGCCTGTAAAGGGAAGTGAGAAGCTTTCTGAGAATTTAATTGATTTTGTTGTGGAGATGCCAAGATTGCATACCTGGAAAGAACCGTCGTTTGTGTACCATCCGTCGCCAGCGCCGGCAAATAATTTTACCGCAGGGAATTGATATCCAACTTCAAAATATTTGTCGTCTCCAAGCGAGCCCGATGCTTCGTTGAAGATGTAATTTCCGCTCAGGCTAAGACCGCCGACGGTGTAACCTAAATTTGCTTCCATTGCATGAGCTGCGTCACCAAAATATTTGGTAGAGTTGTAGTGGTAATCAGTTAATCCTAATGAAAGTCCCGATTTGAAAGCAAGAGTTGCATAAAGGTCGGCTTCTTCGGGAGCACCGGTAGTTAAATCGCCCGATCCCCATGCGCCAACGGTGAAAACTCCGCTGGTGTATTTTACGGTTGGCTGAATACTGAATGCTCCGGCCTTTGAGCCTCTCCATACATAGCTGCTAACCAAATCAGCTCCGGTTGACCACTGAGCGTTTACTTTTAAGGTGCAAATTGCTAAAAGCGTAAAAACGAAAAGGGTAATTTTCTTTTTCATGTTACTTAAATTTTAGGGTTTAACATTATAGATTTCAAAATTTCTGTTTGAGTTGATATTTTGAAAGGGGTATGATATGAAAATTTTGTGCTTTTAGAATTATACCCCTTGTTTGTTTGAACGCTTGATCAAAAGTATGTATTTTTTATTCTGAAGGTTTTATTATAAATGGGGGTGTTTTGAAATTAAAGATAAATTAACAAACAATATTGTTTTAAAAATAGGGGTGTATGCTCAAAAAAGCAAAAAAAATACAAATTATGTCGAAAAATATGGGCTTGTTTTCATAAATAGCAAAAATGTATTCTCAAAAATTTAAAATAACAGTCTGAATATCAATTATTCCTAATATTTGATGATATAAATACAAAAAGATTTTATTCTATTTCATATAGTAGAAAAAAGATTGTTTATTCTTATTTATTGTATTAAAATGTATAATTCTATTTTTTTATAGAATATAATTTAGTTTGTTGAAATTGGCGAGGTATTTTTTTTGCTGCAGGTATTCCGTG
>DAOPZV010000165.1:0-8803 GCA_035353575.1 Prolixibacteraceae bacterium
AACATTCCGCCGAAAACTCCTGCAAATCCCCATCCGGTAAAGATCATTCCGTAGTTTACTCCCATATTTTTAATTCCAAAGAATTCGGCAGTGGTGGTCGGAAACAAGGAGAATACCGATCCGTATGCCAGCCCGGCAATAACTGCACCGATAATCAGCAGTGGGATTGAGGTATATAAAGTGAAGGCGAACATATTTACTGCCTGGATCATGAATACAAGCATCATTGCTTTTGTACGGCCCATTTTGTCCGACAAAATTCCGCCGCCCACACGGCCCAGTGCGTTGAAAATAGAGAGAATAACCACCAACCAGAACCCGGCTTTCCATTGAGCCTGAGCTTCAGCAATTTTGGGTAAATGGGCGATCAACATCAGCCCGGCAGTAGCTGCAAGTGCATACATAATCCACAACAAATAGAATTGTGGCTTTTGGGTAACTTCATTCCATGTGAAATCGTTGGTTTGCGAGCTTGCTGCGGCCTGATTGTTTGCAGGCTGCGGTTTTTGGCCGTCCTTCGGATTAGCGATGAGCATTGACAGAATTAAAACAACGGCAATTGCAAATACTCCCAGAATGACAAATGTGGTGCTGATTCCGTATGTTTTTAACAGGCTTGATGTGATAGGGGTCATGTAAACCGGCGAAAGTCCTACACCTGAAACTACAATCCCGGTTATTAACCCTTTTTTTGACGACTCGAACCATTTAATGGCACAGGGCGTAACGGCAGAATAGCCAAGACCGATACCAATTGCGCTGATAACTCCAAACGTGAGGATCATCGTCATCAGGTTAGTGGCAAATCCCGATAAAATCAATCCGCCTCCCAACATGATTCCTCCCAGGATAGTTATTGGCCGTGGTCCAAATTTATCCTGAGCCCTTCCGGCAAAAATCATTGTAATGGCAAATACAGCAGCAGATACAGTAAAGGGAAGAGAGGCATCGGTGTTCGACCATTTCCAGTCGGCAACGAGGGCTTTGCCAATGACGCCCCAGGAATACAATGCTCCCATGATAAGATTTATGCCCAAAGCGGCAAAGGTGATGATCCACCCGCGGTTGTTAGTCGATTTGTTCATTTTTAAGAGATTTTTGGGTGCTTAAAATAATGCAATATTTTCCACATGAACTAATAATAAGTTCTAAAACACTCGATTTTACTTCGTTTCTGTTCATTTTAGCGCTGAATTAGTGTCGATTCGAAATTAATTTGGGCTATTGGGTAGTAAAAGAAAATTTTTAACGTCCCTTCTCCTGAAAAACGGTTCTCTGCATTACATCCGGATATTTTAAATTTTTAGCGGGGAATTATTGAAAAACATAGATTTTCTACCTGTATTACCCCATTTATTACCCCTCATTTTATACGTCGATTCATTTCTTTGCTGTAACTTTTCACACTCAAATCAGGAACTACTAAATCATTTGATATGACAGAAAAAACAAACAATCGCCGCGATTTTCTCAAGAAGTCGCTGGTAGCTGCTGCCGGAATTACCATTATTCCGAGGCATGTCTTGGGCGGAAACGGATTTCTGGCGCCAAGCGATCAGTTGACCAAAGCCATTATTGGCGTTGGCGGCATGGGACAAGGCCACATTACTTACGAAGGCACCCGCTTGCTGGCTATTTGCGACGCCGACAAAAACCACTTGCAAAGTACACTCGACAAAGTTGGCCCATCGGTAAAAGGCTATGCCGATTTCCGCGAGTTGCTGCTTCGTCCCGACATCGACATTGTACACATCGCAACACCTCCGCACTGGCATGGAATTATGTCGGTGATGGCTGCCGAAGCCGGAAAAGATGTGTGGTGCGAAAAACCAATGACCCGCACCATTGGCGAAGGCAAGCGTGTGATGGAAGCCATCAATGCCACCGGAAAAATGTTCAGGTTGAATACCTGGTTCCGTTTCAAGGATAATTTCTACGGACTGAATACTCCGGTGAAACCACTGAAGAAAGTAGTTGAAAGCGGCGTACTAGGCTGGCCGTTGAAAGTAACCATCAGTGGGGTTACCGGCTTCGACTGGAAATTCTACTGGGTAGGAAAAACAAACCTCACCCCGCAGCCTGTTCCTGCCGAACTCGATTACAACATGTGGTTGGGCCCGGCTCCAGATAAGCCTTACAACATTCACCGCACACACCAGACTTTCCGCGGATACTGGGATTACGATGGTGGCGGATTGGGCGATATGGGCCAGCACTACATCGACCCTGTTCAATATTTCCTCGGGAAAGACAATACCAGCCCTGTAAAAGTGGAAGTTGACGCGCCGCAGCAGGATTACGATGCCATTGGAACATGGAGGAAAATAACTTATACCTACGCCGATGGCTGCCAGATTATTTTGGACGGCGAAAACCGCGACCAGAATGCAGCTTACATCGAAGGCCCGAACGGCAAAATCTTTAAAGGCTTCAAATCGGATATTCCGAACCTGAACGCTTTGATTGACACCTTACCTGAGCCTGCTCCACAAATCGTCACTTTCAGCGAATCGGTGCGCACCCGCCAGAAATTTGCGCTGAACGAACAAAACGGGTTCCGCTCGGCAACCATTGTAAACATGGGAGTTATCGCCCTGCGTTTAGGCCGCACGCTGGAATTTGATCCGGAAACGCTGACCTTCAAAAACGACGAGGAAGCCAACAAGCTGATTAATCAACCTATGCGCGGCGAGTGGAGGATATAAACGTTCAAAGTTCCAGGTTTCAAGTTCAAAGTTTTCCGACTTCGAGCTTCTGACTTCCAACTTTTTCAAAAATTAATAAACCAAGAAACATGATAAAAATATCAACAAAAATACTGATCGTCTTTCTGGCACTGTTCGTGGCTGTTCCTACGTTTGCGCAGGACAACCGCAGGCTGGAAACCAAGGTAGCTGACGCCCTGGCTCAGTTCCCGGCACAAAACGGTGATCATACCGCGAAAATTATGGTCGAAATTCTATCGACCGGCGCGCAGGGCATTGCCAAATTCTGCGACATGATTGTTCCTCCCGGAACCGGCAACGACACGCAGGCCCGCATGGCGCTGGAAAGTCTGGCGCAATACGCCGGAGCGCCTAACCGCGAAAGCGAACGCAAACTGGTTGAAAGTTCTATTTTGGCAGCTTTGCAAAAAGCTACCGATAAAGAGGTGAAGGCATTCTTCATTCGCCGTTTGCAATATTGTGGTGGCGCTGAAACTGTGGCCGCCATGGAACCATACCTGAATTCGGCTGATTTATACGAACCGGCGCTGGCAGCATTGTACAGCATCGGTACTCCTGAAGCCGCAAAACAGATTTTGAAAGCCGCTCAGGATAAAAAAGACCAGCAATTGCTCTCGATGGTCAAAGATCTGGGTATGATGAAATATCAGCCTGCCGAAAGCTTCCTGATTGAACTAACCAAATCAGCTAAAGTTGCATTGCTGAAACATGTGTACGCATCGCTGGCTGAAATTGGCGGAAAAGCTTCGTTTGCCACATTCGATGCCGCCGCAAAAACAGCAAAATATCAATATGATTATGCCGAAACGATGGTTGCCTACCTTCAGTATGCTACCCGTTTATCCCAACTGGGCGAAACAAAACTGGCCAGCCAGATTGGAGCAACAGTGCTGAAAAACTGCACTGCCGACAATCAACTGGTTTATCGCTCGTCGGCTCTGGCTATTCCAGGTTTTGGCAATAATGGTTTGTTCCTGAAAGAAATTCAGAATAAAAACAAAGTTTACAGAAATGCAGTGCTTTTGAATGCAGCCAAGCAATTAACACCAGCCAACGTGGCTTCGTGGATTGCTGCCCTTAAAAAAGCGCCAGCCGAAACTCAGGCTGAAATTATTCATTTCCTTGCCGGCCAATCAGAACCTGAAGTTTTGACAAACGCTATTTTACCAGCCCTGAACTCGGAAAACAAGGAAGTTCGCGCCGAAGCCATTCGTTCGCTGGCACACAACCAAAAAGCGAAAGCAGTTCCAACTTTGCTCGACCAACTGAAAAAAGCCAAAGATGCCGCCGAGTTTGCTGAAATTGAAGCTGCATTGCTAAATACTACTTCAGCCAAAGAAACCGGTTTAGTTTCGGCTCAGTTAGCTTCGGCAAGCGATGCTTCAAAAGTGGTGCTGATTCATGTTTTGGGCGCACGCCGCGCAACCGAAACGTTTGACTCGATGATGAAATTTGCAGAATCGGGCAATGCCGAAATAAAAGGAGCCGCTCTTGCTGCGCTGGCCACTGTTGCCAAAGCCGAAAATGCTCCGGTTTTGATTGACGCCTTGAAAAAATCGTCGGATAAAACGGCGATTGAAAACATACAACGCGCATTGATTGCCCTGTATTCAGGAGCAACCAAACCCGATACGAAACTGGTACTCGACGAAATTCAGAAAGGCGGACAGACCGAAAAGTTCATCCCGATTTTGTCGTCGCTGAATGATTCAAAAGCCCTGAAAACAGTTGCTAACCTGTTGAAAAGCGGAAGCGCTTCGGAACGCGAAGCTGCATTTGTTTCGCTCTCGAACTGGACCGACGCCAAAGCTGCGCCGGATTTGTTTGCAGTTTTCGCCAATACCGACATGAAGCAATTCCGCGCCGACGCCCTGAGATCGTACATCCGAATTACTTTGGGATCGAGCCTGCCTGACGATCAGAAATTGCTGATGATTGAAAAACTGATGCCCGAATGCAGTTCTGTTGATGAAAAGAAGGCCGTCATTCAGGCTACACGCACGATTAAAACATTCCTTGCACTGGTGTTTGTTTCCAGCTATCTCGACGATCCTGAGTTGAGCGGCGTTGCTGCCTCAACAGCCAAAGGACTTGCGTTACCTTCTTCAGGAAAGAAAAATGGCCTGACCGGCGAATTTGTTGCCGATGTTTTGAAAAAAGTGATGAGCAAGATGAGCGGAGAAGACAGTCAATACGACATAATTGACGTTCGCGAATACCTCGAAAAAATGCCGAAGGAAAAAGGTTTTGTGAGCATTTTCAACGGAAAAGACCTCAGTGGTTGGCACGGTTTGGTGAAGAATCCAATCCTTCGTGCCAAAATGAAACCGGAAGAAATGGATAAAGAACAAAAGCTTGCTGATGCAAAAATGCTGAACAACTGGTCGGTAAAAGATGGTTGTATTGTGTTTAACGGCAACGGCGACAACCTGTGTACCGTGAAACAGTACGGCGATTTCGAAATGGTTGTTGACTGGCGGATCAGCAAGAATGGCGACAGCGGAATTTATTTGCGAGGTACGCCGCAGGTACAGATTTGGGATACTGCCCGCGTTGACGTTGGCGCCCAGGTGGGTTCGGGCGGATTGTACAACAACCAGAAGAATATGAGCAAACCGCTCGTTTTAGCCGACAATGCCATTGGCGACTGGAATACTTTCCGCATCAAGATGGTTGGCGACCGCGTAACCGTTTACCTCAACGGCGTTTTGGTGGTTAACAACGTAGTGATGGAAAATTACTGGGATCGCAATCTGCCAATTTTTGCACAGGATGCCATTGAATTGCAGGCACACGGAACCGATTTGGCTTTCCGCAATATTTATGTGAAAGAGCTGAATACCCAAGAAGCACAACTGAGTGATCAGGAAAAAGCTGAAGGGTTCCAATTGCTATTCAACGGGAAAAACCTCGACAACTGGCAGGGCGACAAAATTGATTACACAGCCGAAGATGGTGTAATCGTAGTTAGCCCGAAAGAAGGCGGACACGGAAATATTTATACCGGGAAAGAATATTCGAATTTCATTTTGAGACTGGAATTCCAGTTAACACCGGGAGCAAACAACGGCGTTGGAATACATGCACCGCTCGAAGGTGATGCAGCTTATGTGGGCAAGGAAATTCAGGTACTCGACAATACTGCCGATATTTATAAAAACCTTCAGCCTTACCAATATCACGGTTCGGTTTATGGTATAATTCCGGCTAAGCGCGAATTCCTGAAACCTGTGGGAGAATGGAACACCGAAGAAATCTGGGTGAAGGGCGACGATATTAAAGTTACCCTGAACGGAACAGTGATTGTTGACGGCAACATGGCCGAAGCCAGCAAAAACGGTACCGCCGACCACAAAAGTCATCCGGGATTGCAGCGTCACACCGGCTATATCGGGTTCCTCGGTCACGGTTCCGACTTGAAATTCAGAAATATTCGGATTAAAGAACTTTAATCAGTATGCAGTCGCAGTAAACAGAAACTGAATACTGAGACTGATCACTGGACACTTTTGTTGAAACCCAAACTAAGTAAATTTGATAGATTTGAGCCTCCTGCAACGAAATGCGGGAGGCTTTTTATTTCTGTCCTTTTTCGTAAATTGCCGTATCCCAAATTATTCGACATGAAGAAATGCGTTTTATTCTTTATTTCTGTTTTGCTGACCGTTGCAGTCCTTTCTCAACCCATAACTTCTCCTGAAATCGACAAACTGGTTGAGCGGACCATGAATACCTTTCACGTGCCTGGCATTGCCGTTTTGGTGATAAAAGACGGCGCGGTTGTTCATTCGAAAGGCTACGGCGTAAGCTCCATAAAAACCGGCAATTTGGTTGACGAAAATACCTTGTTCGGGATTGCTTCGAACAGCAAAGCGTTTACTGCTGCAACGCTGGCTATTTTGGTTGACGAAAAAAAGCTGTCGTGGGACGATAAAGTGATCAAATACATTCCTGAATTCAGGTTGTACAACTCGTATGTCACCGAAGATTTTACCATCCGCGATTTGCTCACCCACCGAAGCGGCCTGGGGCTGGGTGCAGGCGATTTGATGATTTGGCCCGACTCGGCAAATTTCACCATCAACGAAATCATTTACAACCTCCGTTTCCTGAAGCAGGTTTCACCATTCCGAACAAAATATGATTACGACAATTTGCTTTATATGGTGGCCGGAGAAGTGGTAACCCGTGTTTCAGGAATGAGCTGGGAAAGTTTTGTTGAGGAACGAATTATGAAGCCACTGGGGATGAACCGCTCGGCAGCTCAATACTCCAGGCTAAAAGACAAAACCAATGCAATAGTTGGGCACAGCGAGGTGGACGGCAAACTTCAGGAAACCGGGCATAGCGAAATGCGAATCGGGCAATGCTCGGCGGGCGGTATTTATTCGAGCATTTCCGACCTGAGTAAATGGGTAATGTGTCAGCTCAACGGCGGCAGATATGGTGCCAATTTGGAAAAGCAGCTTTTCAGCGATGCGGCACAGCGCGAAATGTGGAGCCCGCAAACGAATATGTCAGTGGGGAAAGATAAATATAACAGTCATTTCAACGCCTACGGTCTTGGCTGGCGCTTAAACGATATTGCAGGTACCAAACAGGTGGCGCATACCGGTGGACTGGAAGGAATGGTGACACAGGTTACTCTGTTGCCTGAGCTCAAGCTGGGAATTGTTGTTCTTACCAACCAGGAAGTTGGAGCGGCATTTTCGGCGATTTCGAATACCATCAAAGATTCGTATCTGAAAGTTCAGCCCGAAGATTGGGTGCTGAAACTGGATACCTTGATGGCCAAATCGCAGAAAGAAGATGAAGAGGCCACAGCAAAAATGAATGCTGAAATCGATAAAGTTGTTGCTTCGGGAGTGCAACCCGAACTAAAAAGCTACGCCGGAACTTATACCGAAAACTGGCTGGGGAAAGTTTCGATCGCCGAACGAAACGGGAAGCTGTGGTTTCAGGCAGAAAAGTCGCCCAAGCTGAATGGCCCGATGAGTTTTTACAAGGGCAATACTTTTGTGGTTAAATGGACTCTGCGCCGAATGAAGGCCGACGCTTTTGTTTCGTTTACGCTGGATACCCAGGGGAAAGCCAAGGGTTTTACAATGAAAGCTATTTCGCCGCTAACCGACTTTAGCTATGATTTTCACGACCTCGATTTTCGACGGTTAACTGAATAAACAAACAGGCATGGTGACACCGATATTTTTCAAAAACACCGAGGAATTTAGACGCTGGTTGGAAGACAACCACCAAACCGAAAAAGAGTTAATTGTTGGTTATTACAAAGTGGCTACAGGCAAGCCAAGCATGAACTGGTCCGACTCGGTTGACGAAGCGTTGTGCTTTGGCTGGATTGACGGCATCAGAAAATCAGTGGACGATGAAAGCTACTGCATCCGGTTCACACCGCGCAATCCGAAAAGTGCTTGGAGCGAGGTGAACATTAAAAAGGTTGAGGCTTTGATTCAACAGGGAAGAATGCAGCCAGCCGGACTGCTTGCCTGGGAAAAACGGTCTGAATCACGCTCACGCCTGTACAGTTACGAAAACAAGCCCGAGCAATTTTCGCCCGACCTGGAAGCCCGGTTTCGCGAAAATGCTATAGCCTGGGAGTTTTTCTCGAATCTCTCACAATCGTATAAACGAACGGCCATGTATTACGTGATGGATGCGAAACAGGAAGCCACACGCTTTTCGAGGCTCGAAAAACTGATTCAGGCCAGCGCGAACGGCAAACGCATTTATTGATGACGACAGTTGATTTTTGTCAGAAACAGGCGAAAGCGACGGAAAAATCAACTAAAATTACAACCAAAAGTGCTGAGTGTTGTTTGATTTCTAACGATTTTGCATTCAGCAATTTTTAAACGAACAAAAATTAGAAACTATAAAAAATAACAAAACATGAGATCATTAGCGTTTATTCTTATCCTTCTGGTTGCATTTACCGGTTGTGTAAAAAAGAACAAGGTTCCAACGGCACAAAGCCAGGCGCAGGCTGTTCCTGCCGGAATGCACCAGGTGAAAGTTACCGAAGTGATTCAGTCGAGCCAATATACTTACCTGAAGGTTGC
>DAOPZV010000166.1:0-8778 GCA_035353575.1 Prolixibacteraceae bacterium
AAATTCCCCGAATGCAATTTGTAGTCGATAACCAGCCCCACCTCGTGAAGGCGGCCGTTACTTTCAATAGAGTTCAGGAATGACTTATGAAAAGCAACTATATCGCGCGCATCTTTATGAACCTTACCTTCGGCCAGCGAGCGCTGACGCAAATAGTCCATTACTTTGGGAATATCCAATTCCATGGGGCAACGCGAGTAACATGTTTCGCAAGTCAAACAAAGCCAAATGCTTAATGATCGGAGCAATTCGTCTTCAGAAGCAGCATCGCCAGATTGCAACATGCGCATAACGACACTGGGACGAATATCCATTTTATCAGCAACGGGACACCCAGCAGTGCATTTACCACATTGATAACATTCCACTACATCAACACCTGTAAATTGCCCGACGCTTTTAGACAATTCATTCTTTTCCATTCAAGTTTATCGTTAGTTAAACACACACTCAAAGCGCTATATTACAGTAAATTATATACAAAATATATAACTTTTGTCATATTTGCAATTTCCTCCGTGTACGAACACGAATGTAAAGACAATAAGCCTAACCAACAAACTCGGAGAACCTCAAAATGGTCAAAGATGTTAAAGAATAGCTTTTCCGTGTACGAACACGGATTATTAAACAATTAGATCAAAAATTCGATTTTTTGCGATAATCTGATAACAGAGTGATTACAAGCTACAAAACTGAACCAGCCGACTGGAAGTATAATAGTTACTCAATTGCGAGTAAGTTAATAATACAGGACAAGCTAATTTTCTTTCTTCGATGTAGCCAACACCATCTTTACTCCAACCTTATTTCCCAACTGTAAAACATCTACCATTTTTTGGACCGCTATGCTGTTATCACATCTTACGATAGCAAATGCTTCTTCGTTTCCTTTCTTGATTTTTATCAACTCTGGCTCAATTTCAGAAAACTGGACCTGTTTATCATTAACGTAATACCTCAAATCTTTAGTAATCGAAATAGACGTTTTCTCGTTTTGCTTATTCATCGAAGGCGACCTATCAGCTTGCGGAAGCATAAGTTTTATTGCTCCCGGTGTAATCATAGTTGATACAATCAGGAAAAACAACATCAGGAAAAACATGATATCGCTGAATGAGTTCGTAAAAACCTCAAATTCAGCTTTTTTGGAACTTCTAAAGTTCATAACTTCCTATTTATTAATCAAATCGATGAACCGAACGCAACGATACTCCCAATTTTGGGTCATCTTGTTTATACGGTTATTAATATAGTGGTAAGCTAAATACGCCAAAATACCAATCGTCAGACCTACTCCAGAGGTAATCAGTTTCTCATACAAACCACCCGAGATCAATGATATACTAATGTTATCAGCCAGCGAAATATTGTAAAAGATTTTAATAACTCCCGAAATGGTCCCAATAAAACCTAACATGGGGGCAATACCGGCAATAACTCCCAGAAAATACATGTTTCCTTCGTATTTATAAACTTCGAGCTTCCCTTCCAATTCCATCTGCTCATGAATATCTCTTAACGAACGACCTAAATTTTGCAGTCCTTTTACAATCAACCGGGTTTCTGAAGTGTTCGTTTTTTCACAAAGCGAGATTGCGTTATCTATTTTTCCAGCGCTGATTAATTCATTCAGCCTGTCATAAAAATTGTCGTCCAGTTTCCTTTCTTTTCTGATGTAGAAAAAGCGATCAAAGAAAATAAATACGGCAATGACTGATAAAAGGAACAGTGGAATCATAAGCCATCCTCCCTTCATTATCAAATCAATGAATTGTACTTCTGCCAAAGTCACGAATAAAAATATCATCGAATACATTATTTAGTTGTTATTAAATTAATTTCAAGTATAACGGATTAAAAACAAGCTTGGTATAACAAAGAATTGTTTTTATCCCGGTTACTACCCTTTCTGCCCAACCAGCCACCTTTTTATTACTGTTGTCTCCGTATAATAGAACAGAGCCGACAATTGCCGATTCTTCCAAATTTGTACAAAAAGCCTTTCGGGTAAAAGTAAACAAACCAGACTGAATCCGTCTCAAAGCCTTGAATTCCGTAGCTATAATAAAAAGATTTTCAACCATTTCAAAAATATTCTGGGAACGTCTCAATTTACAAACCAGACTATTTGGGTTCATCAAAAATAGTACCATCGAGAACCGTTGCCTTCCCAAGTAAATTCAGCAGTCAAATATGGCCATTAATTTCCTATTTTAAAAGCAGGAAATTATCTCCTGACAAATATTCAATATATCAATCCGGCACATTTTTATCTGAATAATAAATGTTTGAATCAAAATAATGCGGCTAAATTAAACCAATGTTACGCGACAATAAAAACTTTGAACAAAACCTGTAAATTTTCTAAAAATTTGTTTCACAGACGGTTTTTATTATTCACTTTTGCACCATCAAAAAACAATCAACCGTAATTATAATGACCAGAAAATTATTAATAAGAGATGTGACAATGAGAGATGGCCAGCAGTCTCTTTTTGCGACCAGAATGAAGCAAGCTCAAATTGACCGGTTGCTTCCAATTTATAAAGAAGCAGGATTTTATGCACTTGAAGTATGGGGTGGCGCTGTTCCTGATTCAATTATGCGCTATCTGAATGAAGACCCATGGGAACGCCTCGAAACGATCAAACGCGAAATTGGCAATATTTCCCACTTAACAGCCTTGTCTCGTGGACGAAATTTGTTCGGATACAATCCTTATCCTGAAGAAGTTATTGAAGGATTTAACCGCAATGCTGTGCAGTCGGGTATTTCAATCATGCGTATTTTCGATGCTCTGAATGATACAAACAACATCAAGTCAACCATTAAATATGTAAAAGAAAATGGTGGTTTGGCTGATTGTGTAACATGTTACACTGTTGACCCGAAATTCACCAAAAAAGAAAGATTAAAAGCCAGGCTGAAAGGGAAACCATTGCCAAAAGAGATTTTCACGATTGACTATTTCGTGAACATGGCCAAAGAACTCGAAAAAATGGGTGCAGACATGATTACGCTGAAAGACATGGCTGGTTTGATCCCTCCGGTTAAAGCTGGAACCATTATCAGAGCTTACAAAGAAAACCTTAAAATACCTGTAGATTTCCATACACATTGTACTCCCGGATACGGTCTAGCTTCTGCCATCACAGCCATTATTAATGGTGTTGACATCATTGATACTGCGATTTTAAATTTTGCCGGTGGTCCTGCAGCTCCATCATTCGAGTTAGTGCAGATTGTTTGCAACAAGCTAGGTATCGAAACTGGGATCAATCTCGATGCAGTTGTTCGCATTAATAAAATTTTGAAGGAAATTCGTCAGGAAATGGCAGAAATCGATAGCTATAAAATATATCCTATCGACTTCGATATAACCAAAGACCAGCTACCTGCTGAAATCAATAAATTCTTCGACGATGCCATTTCTTACGGAAAATCAAACGATGAAGAAAATCTGTTGGATGTTTGCGGAAAAATAGAAAAATACTTCAATTTTCCTGATCCAGACGAAAGGGTAAAATTTGCGGAAGTTCCGGGAGGTATGTACACCAACATGCTGGCCCAGTTGAAACAACTAAAACAAGAAGAGTTACTTCCACGCGTTTTGGAAGTGATTCCAACAGTTCGTTTGGCTGCCGGATGTCCGCCGTTGGTAACTCCAACAAGTCAGATCGTTGGTGCACAAGCTGTAAACTGCGTAATTGACGAAAAAAACGGAAAACCATTCTACAGTAACAATTCCATTCAGTTTGTAAATCTGGTTAGAGGAGCTTACGGAAAAACTCCAACACCAATTGATCCGGATTTCCGCGAAAAAATTGCTGGCACACGGGAAGAGATTCCATACAATACTGCGAATTATAAAAAGCAGGACAATCCATCGTTCCCTCAATATGGCGAAGGTGTTAAATTGGCGATGAATGAAAAAGAAGAACTTTTGCTTGAATTGTTTCCAAATGTTGCCAATAAATTTCTTCACGATAAAGTTGAACGGATTTATGGCGAAAAAGTAAAAGAAGAAGAAATGAAAAAGATTGAAGAGTTTGAAAATGAACGCCAAAAGTACCTTTCTCTCACCGACGAAGAAAAAGAAGCCAGACTGATACAAGGTCTATATCATTACACAGACTAATATTTAATTACACACCAAAAACAAAAAGGGCATCCTGAAAATTCAGCGATGCCCTTTTTATTATGAAGTCTCAGCTATTCCTTTTTTCTTTTGTATTTCCAAACCAGATACACAACGAACATGGCCCCCATTCCAAGTAAAAGATACGAAAGTTCGTGCATGTATTTCATCAGTAAATCCTGCTGTGAATACAAGTAATAGCTTAATGCTGCCAGTAAGGTGTGCCATATTGCGGAGCCCAAAGCAGTATATAATACAAACTGCTTAACATCCATCTTTGCCAGGCCCGCCGGAATTGATATTAAATGCCTGATTCCTGGAATAAGCCTGCCAATAAAAGTAGAACTCCTGCCATGACGATTAAAGTACGCTTCAGCATGTTCAATTTTGGCCTGATTCAAGAAAAACAGTTTTCCAACCTTCGACTCAGCAAAACCATAAACAATTACCCTACCGAGCCACCGGGCCATCACGTAATTGAACAAAGCCCCTATGGCTGCACCAATGGTCGCAAAAACCACGACAAGATATATATTTAAATCGCCGGTTTTTAACGCATGCCAAATCGCCGGAGGAATAACAATTTCAGAAGGTAACGGCACAAACGAACTCTCGATGGCCATCAACATCACAATTGTCAGGTAATTCATGTGACTCATGTACCAGTCAGCCAGCGTTTGAAAATATTCCATCATAAAACTCAGTTTATAGTTATGTCAAAAATAAGCATCAAAACGACATAAAAAAAGGCTTTCCTTTATATTGGGAAAGCCTTTCTCATATCTATTTGGCTTTCTCTTCAATCCACTTTCTGGCATTTACAAACGCTTCCATCCAGGGTGCGATTTCATCAGCTTTTCGTTCCTGCGGATAGTTGGCCCACAAATATGGTTTGAATGCCCTTTCGAGGTGTGGCATCATCACCAGGTGGCGACCATCTTCGGAGCAAAGTCCGGCGGTATTAAAATGCGATCCGTTCGGGTTGCCCGGATAGCCGGCATTGCTATATTTCATTGGGATGCAGTATGCTGACTCAGCTTGCGACAGGCTGAATTTTCCTTCGCCGTGTGCCACCCAAACGCCCAGTCTCATGCCCGACATTGAGCCAAGCATCACCGATTTGTTTGGAAGAATATCCACATTCACAAATCCCGATTCGAACTTATGCGATTCGTTGTGCAGCATTTTTGGTTGCTCAGCACGTTCAGGATAAACCAGCCCGAGTTCGACCATCAACTGGCAACCGTTGCAAACGCCCAAACTCAGGGTGTCTTCGCGCTTATAGAAATTGTCGAGCGCCAGTTTTGCTTTTTCGTTGTATTTGAATGCGCCGGCCCAGCCTTTTGCCGAACCCAAAACATCGGAATTGGAGAAACCGCCGACAAAGACGATCATATTCACGTCTTCCAGCGTCTCGCGGCCCGAAATCAGGTCGGTCATGTGCACGTCCTTCACATCCATTCCGGCGAGGTACATCATGTAAGCCATTTCGCGGTCGCCGTTCACACCCTTTTCACGGATGATGGCAGCTTTCACACCGCTCGGCTTGCGACGTTTCAGGTCGATGCCCAAATCGGCAGCTTTGCCCGTGAACCCTTTGAAATCGTATTTCAGTTCGTTCTTTTTATAGTTGGTGTAACGTTCGAGCGCTTTTTTCTCTCCGGATTGCTTGCGGTCGAGCAGGTACGACGTTTTAAACCACAGGTCGCGCAACGAATTCAGATCGAAATCGAATGCGTCGGTGCCGTTCTTCAGCGTAAATTCCCGTTTGCCCGCAACCGAACCAATTTTCGCCACAGACACCCCGGCAACCTTCATTTTGCTTTCGAACGCAGCAGCATCCGAAACCTGAAGCACCACACCCGGATTTTCAGCAAACAATGCTTTCACGCTATCAGCTTCGCCCAAACCGGTCAGGTCGAGGTTCAATCCTGAATGATTGTCGGCAAAACACATTTCGAGCAGGGTGGTAATCAAACCTCCGGAAGCAATATCGTGACCAGCCAAAACCAGGTTGTCGTCGATGCAATCCTGAACGGCATTGAATGTTTTAATGAAATACGCAGGATCGGCTACCGACGGCGCCGAATTTCCGAGTTTATTGATGATTTGCGAAAACGCACTTCCACCCAAACGGCGCTCCATTCCAGAGAAATCGACCAGGTAAAGCGATGTTCCTGCCACGTCAGTCAAAACTGGTTCAACCACTTTCTTCACATCCGAAACTTCGCCCGATGCCGAAATAATTACCGTTCCGGGAGCATAAACGACGCCGTCTTTGTATTTCTGCGTCATCGACATCGAGTCTTTTCCTGTCGGGATGTTGATTCCGAGGGCGCAGGCAAAATCGCTGGCAGCCTTCACTGCCTTGTAAATGCGGGCATTTTCACCTTCATTTTTTGCAGGCCACATCCAGTTGGCGCTAAGCGACACACCTTTCATGCGATCGGTGAGCGGAGCAAAAACGATGTTAGTCAGCGATTCGGCGATTGAAAGCACTGAACCGGCTTCGGCGTCAACCAAAGCGGCTGCTGGAGCATGACCAATGGTCGTTGCAATGCCATATTTTCCCTGATAGTCGAGCGTAATAACCCCGACATTATTGAGCGGAAGATGGAGTTCGCCGGCACACTGTTGTTTGGCAATGCGGCCCGTCACACAACGATCAACTTTGTTGGTGAGCCAGTCTTTACAAGCTACACCTTCGAGTTGAAGCACATCTTCGAGATACTTTTCTATTTCGGTTGCGTTGTATTCGAGTTCAGCAAACTTTTCACTACGGGTAGTGTCGGTCAAAACCGTTTTTGGTGGTTTGCCAAACATATACGAAAGTTGCCAGTCGATCGGTTTTTCACCGGTTTTGGAATTTTCGAACGTAAACTGCATATCGCCGGTTGCTTCACCGATGACATACATCGGGGCGCGTTCGCGGTCGGCAATGCGCTGCAACAACGGCACATCTTTTTCGTTCATCACCAGTCCCATGCGTTCCTGCGACTCGTTGCCAATGATTTCCTTTTGCGAAAGTGTTGGGTCACCAACTGGAAGTTTAGCGGTATCGATTTTGCCGCCAGTTGCTTCAACCAGTTCCGACAAACAGTTCAGGTGACCACCAGCACCGTGATCGTGAACTGTGATGATCGGGTTTTCAGACGATTCGCTTAAAGCACGAATGGCATTGTAAACACGTTTTTGCATCTCAGGATTGGCGCGCTGAACAGCGTTCAACTCGATGTGATTTTCGAATTCTCCGGTAGCAACTGACGAAACAGCGCCACCGCCCATTCCGATGCGGTAGTTGTCGCCACCCAAAAGCACCACTTTGTCGCCTTTGGTCGGTTCATCTTTCAAGCTGTCTTTTTTGGCGCCAAAGCCAACGCCACCTGCCAGCATGATTACCTTATCGAATCCGTATTTTTTGTCGTTTTCGAAATGCTCGAAAGTCAAAACCGAACCGGTAATAATTGGCTGCCCAAATTTATTCCCGAAATCACTGGCTCCGTTCGAAGCTTTAATCAGGATTTCTTCCGGAGTCTGATACAACCAGTCGCGTTCTTCGGTACCCTGCTCCCAACTGCGCGAACTTTCGAGGCGCGGATAAGAAGTCATGTAAACAGCCGTTCCGGCGATAGGCAAACTGCCTTTTCCACCGGCAATACGGTCGCGTATTTCGCCGCCGGTTCCGGTTGCAGCGCCATTAAACGGCTCAACCGTAGTTGGGAAGTTGTGGGTCTCTGCTTTTAGCGAAAGAACGGTTTCCAGGTCAGTCACCTCGAAAAAGTCGGGTTTATCCTGCGTTTTGGGGGCAAATTGCTCCACCACCGGCCCCTGCACAAAAGAGCAGTTGTCTTTATAGGCTGAAATAATTTTATTCGGATTTTGCTGTGAAGTCTTTTTGATCAACTGAAAGAGCGACATCTCCTGCTCTACCCCATCAATCACAAATGTGCCGTTGAAAATTTTATGGCGGCAGTGCTCCGAATTCACCTGAGAGAAACCAAACACTTCGCTATCAGTAAGCTTTCGGCCAAGTTTTTCAGAAACTGAATTCAGATACCCGATTTCGTCAGCGCTCAGCGCCAAACCTTCCTGCTCATTGTAGGCAGCAATGTCTTCAATTTCAATAATGGGCTCCGGCTTTTTGTCGATAGTAAAAATATGCTGATCGAGGTTGTGGTAAAGCGCTTTCAGCATCGGGTCGAAACCAGCGTCCGGTCCCGAAACTTCGACATATTCTTCAATCCGGATTATACCTGAAATACCCATATTCTGGGTGATTTCTACAGCATTGGTACTCCATGGCGTCAGCATTTCCTTGCGGGGACCAACAAACCAACCTGTTAAAACTTCGTCATCGAGCTTTTCAGCCTCACCAAACAGCCAGACCAGTTTCTCAATATCTTTCTGGCCAATCTTATCAACTGAATTTAAGGCTATTAAAGTTTTTTGTGGCGTTTTGAAGAATAGAATCATTTCGGGATATTTTGGTATAAGTTTAAAGCAAATGCCATCTTTTTTTGATGCGACAAAGATAAAGATTTCAGGCGGATACCCGAGAAAAAAGAAAATAACAGAAGAGTGTTAACATTGTGATAAAACCATCAAACAATAACAGATAACCATTTATTAATCCGAAA
>DAOPZV010000167.1:0-8742 GCA_035353575.1 Prolixibacteraceae bacterium
GTGCGTCGTTAAAGCCTTTCATAAAGCTTTGTTTGGTGCCTTCCCAATCATAAAGAGCTTCAATAACAAGCATTGCCAGTATTCCTGCAACAAAGAAAAGGATGTCGCGCTTGGTAAGGTTTTTCATAGGTTTTTGTTTATTGTTTGTTTCCTGTACTTCCCCTTATTTGTATAGAGGGGTTTATTTCAAAAACCCGTACTCGTAAACTTTTGGTTCTATCTTCTTTTCTATTTGCTTCAGTTTGGCGCGGAGTTCGCCAATTAGTTTCATGTAGGCTTCGTCGTCGCTTTTGTTATTCATTTTTCCGCTTTCGTTTCTACCTTGAAAGTGCTCGCGAATATCATATAACGACGCATTTACATTGCTGTTTGGTTGTTTGTGGTAGTATCTCCAAAGTTCGCGGCCTGCACTGAAAAGTTCGCGTGCTTCGGTTGAAAACTCTAATGGGGTTGTCCTGTTTTTTTCTTTGAATCCAAATAAATCCTCCTGAACAACGTCCGGTTTAAGTTTCCCTGCAATAAAGTTGGTCATGAAATTACTCTCAAACTTATCGCGCGAACCTACTTCATACTCAGTAAAAGGAATCCAGTGGTTGGGGCCGTATTTCGATTGTATATTATTGCTGAACAGCGTGTAGCTAAGACAATCATTTTGAAATTCAGTGTCGCTTTCCCAACCGCCATTAGGGTACAAAAATTGATCTCTGTCATTCAACCATGTTGGTTCAATAGACTTTCTGACTGAGTAATATATAGATATAGCAATTAAATTGGTTTCATTTATCCAAATACCTCTTGGGTTAGGAAGTTGTTTTTTTGAATTGAGAACATAGACGATATTATTATGCTGGAAGTCGTTTCCATTTATTCCATCCATGTAGCCAACACTGTTGCTCTCATTTGCTTTGAATAAGGAAATCCATTTGTTTATGTAATTCTCTTTATTGAAAGAATAAATAGATTTCTTTTCTTGAAAGTTACCTTGACTATCAAACACATCAGCTTTAAATTCTTTGAATAGTTCTTCTTTGGAAGTATCCCATATTTTAAATCCAATTGGGAAACTGCCCTTTACGTTATCAAATGTACTTGCGGGAACTAGGAAAATTTTTTCGAGCTTCGCTCGGAAATAGGACCGGAAATTTTCAAACGCCGATCCTTGCAGATTTTTCAAAGTTGAAAAATCTGCAAGGATCGAACCGGAAATTTCGGAGTATATTCTCACTATAAATTGAATATATAACTCGCGACCAGCAGTCCCCAATATCTTGCTGTATTTTGTGTGGGTGTTAGTTAAGTTTACTCCAACCTTGCCCTTAATATCTTTGCTTGATACTTCTGCGTAAGGTGGATTGATATAAATGACAAGTTTTTTCCTTTTTTCTGGGTTGTTAATAATCTCTTGAAGTCCTTTGGGTAATTGAGAAAAATCATCATTTAAAAAGTCGAACTGAAAAACATGGTCATCCAATAAGTTTGCTCCGTTTTTTATTCGGTCATGCATTACTTCAACATCTTGTTTGTCGAGTGTCGAGGCCCAAATATTGTATTTGTTGGTAAGGCCATTCAGCAAGTTTCCAGTCCCTGCGGCGCAATCCCATATATAATATTGGTCTTGCCAGTCTTCTCCAAGTACATCGGTTAAGTATTTCTGCGAAAGTTCGACCCACTTTTGAGGCGTAAAGAAACTACCTTTTCGTTCTCGTACATCTTGCGGCACAAGTAAATCGCGCCGTTCAACAATGTATTCCCAATAGTCTTCTTTAGGCGGTCTGTCATACCGGTTCCAAAATTGAGTATGGGCAATTTGATTATCTGAAAAGTCCGTTCGTTTACTACTGAACATTCCGGCATCATCAAATTTTCTATCAAGTTCGTAATGGTCGTGCCTCAAAAGAACAAAGAGCTTTTCTTTTAGCGTATTGTTTTCTTGCGAAAGCAAATCGGCTAAGTAAAAATCTCCGTCAATGATGCCACTCTTTTTTGCAATGTCCCAATTAACGGCTATTGTTGGTTTTACAGCTTGCAGCCATTTGTTGTAAATAACCATGAAATTGTTTTTGTCAATTTTGGTTTTAGTCAAACCAAATTTTCCGACAACGAAATTACTTTTGATGAATTTTTTGAGTTCCCGGTCATCCTTTTCGTAGTTGAATAAAAGCGCCTTTTGGTCAATGACTGATTTTACTTTTTCATGTACAGTTTTAAACTCTTTTGTTTCGTAATCTGATGGGGTTACATTCCAGTTAAAGTCATTCTGATAGAAGATATCGTGAATATCATTATACGGAATAAAAGCAATTTTTTCGCCATCGAAAGCGCCGAGCATTGGAGGGGGCAAAAACTTGTCAAACGTTCGCGCTTTCCCAATAGTTAGTATTAGTTGAACAATCGAAAAATAAATGTTCGAAGAACCTCTCTTGGCTTCTGCCCATAGTAAGGATTCCTGCTCAAACAATTCTGTTTGACGTTGGAACATAGCAACACAAAAATCAACATTCCCAACGATTTTTGTGCAGTCGTACATCCAAAAATAGTCTTGCGCAACCTTGTTTTTTAGTTCTTCTTCTCTAATATTCGAATATTTCATTTTGCGGTCAGCTTCTCAGTTAGTTGTGTGTTTTTATATTTATCCAAATATATGGTACTTTCTTTGTTTTTATGTCTATTAATTGAACTTTAAATGTCAATAAAATGATTGTTTGATGTTGATCTGTCACTAGTTTAATTTTTTTACTCGGCATTTTTCTCTGCGGTCGTTTCCCCCTCACTCTTCTCTTTTTTATGCCTCACTCCATAGTTAATTACGTGGCGCGAAGTTTTGTAATTGGAGTAAAACTCGGGTTGTGTTTGCTTGTAGCGCAGCATTAAGCGGTCTAACTGGTTTTTCAGCAAGGCATCGGTTTGCGCAAACAAGTCGTTCAGCTTTATATTGGCCACTTTTCGCTCGGTAACCGAATGGCGCTGGAGTGGTAACAAGTCGGAGAATGTTTTTATATCAGCCTTTAGTGTTTCAATGTCGTTTGGGGTAACGCCAGCCGTGGCAAGCAGCGTTAAATGTTCGGTAGCCTGCTCTGCAATTACACTGCAAGTGGTTTCCAGCCGCATATCGCGCATTTTTACCAGCTTTGTTTTGCTGTAATTGAGCTTTGCGCCCACATATTGTTCGTTGGTTTGCAAAATCAGGGCGCTCAATATCGACGAAACTTCAATCGTGCGCTCAATAACCTGCAATCGTATTTCTTTTTTGTAAATCGTTTCGCCTTTTGTGTTGGCACTGCTCACTACATTGCAGGCTTCAATCTCGTTTATATATGCCTCAAATGCCTTGAAGGTATTTTCGATGGCTTGTACTGCTTCCCACTTGCTTTTATAGTTGGTAAGCATGCGCTGTAACACATGATACATCCGAAGTTTATTGGCAAGTCGCTTTTGCATGGCATTTGGGTTTCAGGAAACGAATTTATACATGCAGTTTATTATGTATAAATTTATAGAAAAGAAACTTAAAAGTCAAGCAATTGAATTAAATTTTTAAGAAAATCAGTTCAATTTCAAAAAAATGGATTTTTGAGCTATCGAAATGCAATTTGTTGCAAAAGAAATGAATAGTAAAACTTCGGAAATAAATATTGGCAGTAAAGCAATCGGGTTTAAAAATGCAGAAATCTTTCTTGCATCAGAAGAAATGAAGATTGGCAGAAAAATAATGCGCATTGCCATTCAGGAAATAAAGCTTAACGGCATTGCAATTCGCCCTGACAACAGAGCAATGAAGGTTGGCGCTTTATTTTCTTGCTTTTTGTTCTTGTGTTTGTCACATAAATGCGACGGATAAGGATAATTCTTCGTTCAATCGTTCTTTTGTTGTTCAAAACACTATCCTTTGCCGTCTGCTTTAGCCGACGGTTTGCTTTGTAACCCGCAACCCGCAACAATTTTCTTATTGCTCCATCAATTCTTCCCAGTATTCCACCGCTCTTCTTGTGTGTGGAATCACGATTGTTCCGCCAACGAGGTTTGCTACCGAGAAAATCTCGAAAACTTCGGCAGTTGTAACGCCCAGTTCGTGGCATTTCCCGAGATGATACTTCACACAATCGTCGCAACGCAGCACCATCGAGGTTGCAAGCCCGAGCATTTCCTTTGTTTTGGCACTTAATGCGCCGTCCTGGTAGGTGAGCGTGTCAACACTGTATATGCGTTTCATTACTTTGTTGTCGGCCGCCAGAATTTTCTCGTTCATCTTCTCGCGGTATGCATTGAAATCGTCTATTAGTTTGCCCATGTCTGTATTGTTTCAAGTTTCAAGTTCAAAGTTTCAGGTTTAAAAAGTCATTCAGTAGTCATTGATGGTCATTGATTGTTGTGCTTCGCTTTACAACGAATGACGCGAAGCTAATGACGACTAATGACCACCAGTTCCCGTATCCAAACACTGCGACTGATCACTGACCACTGGTTACTGCAACGCCAATCAGCGTAGTTTGGGTGCAGCGGTTAATTTTTACCTGAACGTAGTCGCCTTTTTGGTAATTCAGCGCCGGAAATACCACCACCTTGTTTTGCGATGTCCGTCCGAACAGTTCATCTTTGCTCTTTTTCGAAGTACCTTCAACCAGCACTTCAAAGGTTTTGCCGATGTCGCGCTTGTTACTTTCGTGCGAAATGCGGTTATGCAGCTGGATGATCTCGTCGAGGCGGCGAAGTTTTTCTTCTTCCGGAACGTCGTCGGCCAAATGCTTGTGCGCATAGGTTCCCGGGCGTTCGGAGTACTTAAACATGAAGGCCATGTCGAATTTCACTTCTTCCATTAGCGCGAGTGTTTCCTGGTGGTCTTCCAACGTCTCGGTGCAGAATCCGCAGAATACATCAGTGCTTAATCCACAATCGGGAATAATCTCACGAATGGCCCGAATGCGGTCCAGATACCATTCGCGGTCGTATTTTCGGTTCATCAGCTTCAGTATTCTCGAGCTGCCCGACTGCAACGGCAAATGAATGTGCCTGCAAATGTTCGGGTGCCGGGCTATGGCATTCAGCACCTTGTCCGACATGTCTTTTGGGTGCGAAGTTGTAAACCTGATGCGCACCAACGGATCGACTGCGGCCACCAATTCGAGCAAATCCCAGAATTTTACGGGTTTGCGCTCTCCTTCGGGAAGCCATTTGTACGAATTTACGTTTTGTCCGAGCAAAGTTACTTCGCGGTAGCCTTTTGCAGCCAGGTCGCGCACTTCATTTACAATGTCCTGCGGATCGCGGCTGCGTTCGCGGCCCCGTGTATAGGGTACGATGCAGTATGTACAGAAATTGTTGCATCCGCGGGTAATGCTCACAAACCCGGCCAGCGATTTCTCGCCAATGCGAACGGGAGTAATTTTATCGTAGGTCTCGTTTTCCGAAAGTTCAACGTTAATTGCACCTGATCCTCCCTGTGCTTTGTCGATCAGAAAAGGAAGATCGCGGTATGCATCGGGCCCGGCCACCAAATCAACGGCGGGGTGGGAGAGCAGTTCGTCGCCAATACGCTCGGCCATGCAACCCAGTACGCCAACAACCAGCTTTTTATTCTTCTTTTTCAGTCCTTTAAAATGATCTAGTCGTCCCCAAACACGCTGTTCGGCATTGTCGCGCACCGAGCAGGTATTTAAAAAAATAGCATCGGCGCCTTCTTCGGTGTTGATGGGTTCAAAATTCTTATCCTGTAGAATGGCCGCTACAACTTCACTGTCTGCAACATTCATCTGGCAGCCATACGTTTCAATAAATAACTTTTTCTTTTCCAATGTGTCACTGATTTTGAGCCTGCAAATTTCACTATTTTTCAGGAATAAGCAAGAGTAATAACGTACCGCCTGAAAATGAGGCTTGCCGGACGTTTGACGAATTTGAAAGATGTTTAGTTCGTTTATCCAAAGCAAGTTAGCCTGATAATATCCGAAGGGAAAACAAAAAATTAACATTGGCGAAATAAAAAGGATTGGGTGTTTTGGTTTTTTAATGCTATTTTAGAAGTGGTTTGAATTTAAGTTTCAGGACATCAGTGTTTTGAGTGGTTTGTGGGTGTTTTGCGCCCGGTTTGCCTACTGAAACAAAATGGATGTTGTTTTTATATAAATCTTATATTTGCTCACTCAAAAAAATGATCGTATGAGGCATTTATTTAGTGTGATCTTTCTGGTAGTGCTTTTCCACTCGGTGGGTTTGGCTCAGATAGATACACTTGGAATAAAATCTGCGGATTCCGGGTCGGCCAAACTGGTAGAACTTTTGGGCAAGCTGGAAATCAGGCAGGATGCGAGAATCACCGATATGCTCATGCGAAATAATCAAATCAATCAAAAGCGGAACGGAACCGACGGTTACAGGCTGGAAATTTATTTCGGATCGGACACCAAGGCACGCGAAAAGGCTAGTCGTGTGAAAAACGAATTCAACGTTGTTTTTCCTGACATTGCGAGCTATTTGCTGTTTCAAACACCAAATTTTAAGGTGCGTGTGGGCGACTTCAGGAATAAAAGTGAGGCGCTGAAGGCCAAAGCATTCATTGCTTCGAAATACCCGAACGCTTTTATTGTGAAAGATTTGATACGTTTCCCAGAATTATTTACAGAACGTGTAGAACAAAGCGAAGGACAACAATGAGCGAATTGATTAAACATGAGTGTGGGATTGCATTGATACGTTTGCGTAAGCCACTTGAGTATTATAAAGAGAAATACGGTACATGGCAGTATGGCTTGAATAAGTTATATCTGCTGATGGAAAAGCAGCATAACCGCGGACAGGACGGCGCCGGAATTGTAAACGTAAAAATGGAGCTGGAGCCGGGGCAGGAGTACATCAATCGTCACCGATCGACAGAAGAAAATCCGATTAAATATATTTTCGATAAGGTTGGCAAGTCGATTAAAAAGGCAGAAAAGAATAAACCTGCCGATGCCGACATCAATTGGATTTACGAAAATGTGCCTTTTTCGGGCGAAGTTTATCTTGGTCACTTGCGTTATGGCACTTTTGGACGAAACAGCATCGAATTTGTTCATCCGGTAATGAGGCAAAACAACTGGAAGTCGCGTACTCTGGTTTTGGCTGGTAACTTTAACCTGACCAATACCGACGAACTTTTCCAGAAACTGATCTCACTTGGTCAGCATCCCAAAGCGTACACCGATACAGTTACCATTCTTGAAAAAGTTGGCCATTTTCTCGACGAAGAAAACCAGTTGCTGTTCAGACAATATAAAAACGAAGGCTTTTCGAACCGTCAGATTTCTCCGCTGATTGAGAAAGATCTGGACGTTCAGAAGGTGCTCGAAAATTCGAGTAAAGATTGGGACGGCGGTTATGCCATTGCTGGTATGATCGGGCACGGCGATGCTTTTGTAATGCGCGATCCGTGGGGAATTCGTCCTGCATTTTATTATTACGACGACGAAATTGTTGTGGTAGCATCGGAGCGCCCCGTGATTCAAACGGTGATGAACGTGAAAGTGGACGATGTGAACGAAATCAAGCCGGGAGAAGCTTTGATTGTAAAGAAGGATGGTACGGTATTCAATAAAATGATTCGCGTACCTCATGCTCGCCGCTCGTGCTCGTTCGAACGAATTTATTTTTCGCGCGGCAGCGATAAAGACATCTACCAGGAACGGAAAACGCTTGGCAGATTGCTTTCTCCGGCTATCCTGAAGGCGATTAATTACGATATTGAGAACACCGTGTTCTCTTACATTCCGAATACTTCGGAAACAGCTTTCTACGGGCTGGTTCAGGGCGTTCGCCAATATTGTGTCGATTGGAAAATCAAACAACTGAAGGAACGCAATGGCAGCATCACGAATGAGGAGATGGAAGAAATTCTGTCGGTTGAGCCCAGAATTGAAAAACTTGCCATAAAGGACGTAAAACTTCGGACTTTTATTGCCGACGATGCCAGCCGCGACGACATGGTTGCACACGTTTACGACGTTACTTACGGCATTACCAAAGAAAATGACACGCTGGTCATAATCGACGACTCGATTGTTCGCGGTACTACCCTGAAGAAGAGTATCCTGAAGATCCTTGATCGGTTGAATCCGAAGAAAGTGATCATTGTTTCGTCTGCTCCACAGATTCGTTATCCGGATTGCTACGGAATTGATATGGCTGTGCTCGAAAAATTCATTGCATTTACGGCAACAATCGAGCTGCTGAAAGAAAACGGTCAGCAAAGCATAATCGACGATGTTTACCGGAAATGTAAAGAGCAGGAAAATTTGCCAAAAGAGGAAATTGTAAACTACGTGAAAGAAATTTACCGTCAGTTTAAAGCTGAAGAAGTTTCGGCAAAGATTGCTCAAATGCTGAAACCTGACGATTGCAAGGCTGAAGTTGAAATTATTTACCAAACCATCGAAAACCTGCACGAAGCATGTCCTAACGATACCGGCGACTGGTATTTCACCGGAAACTATCCAACTCCGGGCGGAAATAAGGTGGTAAATACTTCGTTCATTAACTACATCGAAGGGAAAGACGGAAGAGCTTATTAGTTCAAATATTTTTAAAAGAGATATTGAAGGACTTTACCGGAATTTAAAAGGTAAAGTCTTTTCTTTTTTCTAACACAAGTGAATGGTGGATGTTTGGCAAGGTGTTTGTTATTTAATAATAAAAATCTTAACTTTTCTACCATGAAGAAACTATCCATACTCTCCACGACTTTGCTATTTGTGCTTTTATTTTCTTCCTGCG
>DAOPZV010000168.1:0-8652 GCA_035353575.1 Prolixibacteraceae bacterium
GTTTTCTGGGAATGCACGGCAACATGGCTCCGAATATGAAAACCAACGAATGCGACGTGCTTATTGCCATCGGAATGCGTTTCGACGACCGGGTTACCGGCGACCTGAACACCTATGCCAAGCAAGCCAAAATCATTCACCTAGATATTGACGCCTCTGAGATCGGCAAAAACGTTACTCCTGATGCACCCGTACTTGGTTCGGCTAAGGACAGCCTGCCTGCATTAATCCGGAAAATAGAACCGGCAAAACATAAAGAATGGATTGATAGTTTTGATGAATATAAGCAACGCGAACAGGAAGTAGTTATTGACAAAGAGCTATTTCCGGCTTCGGGCGAGATGACCATGGGAGAAGTGATCCACAAGATTACAAAAGCAACCAACAACAGCGCCATTGTGGTAACCGATGTAGGTCAGAACCAGATGATGGCGGCTCGTTATTTTGAATACACCAAAACCCGTAGCATGGTTACCTCTGGTGGATTGGGAACAATGGGCTTCGGACTGCCCGCAGCCATTGGCGCTAAAATGGGTGCACCCGAACGTACCGTTTGTATGTTTGCCGGTGATGGAGGTTTTCAAATGACTATTCAGGAACTCGGCACCATCATGCAGGAACAGATTGGTGTGAAGATGATCGTGCTCGACAACCGCTTCCTTGGAATGGTACGCCAATGGCAGGAACTTTTCTTTGATGAACGATATTCATTTACCAAGATGCATAATCCGGATTTCACAGCAATTGCCAAAGCCTATCATATCGACGGACAAACGGTGAAAAGGCGTGAAGACCTTGATGCTGCCATTGCCGAAATGTTAAAAGACGACAAACCTTATCTGCTGGTGGTGGAAGTGGAACAAAAAGGCATGGTATATCCAATGATTCCAGCCGGAACCTGTGTTACAAACATTTTATTAGGAGAATAATTATGGAAAAAACATTATATACAATTACCGTTTTTTCGGAAAATACAGTTGGGCTGCTTAACCAGATAACCGTTATTTTCACCCGCCGGGCGCTGAATATCGAAACACTTTCGGTTTCTCCCTCGGCCATAAAGGGTATTCATAAATTTACCATCACGCTTTTCACTACCAAAGATGCGGTGGAAAAAGTGGTAAAGCAGATTGACAAACGTGTGGATATTCTGAAAGCCTACTATAACACCGATGAAGATCTGGTACATCAGGAGATAGCCCTTTACAAACTGGCAACCGAGAAAGTACTGGAACATGGGTCAGTAGAACATTTTATACGTAAATACAACATTCGGGTACTGGAAATTTCCAACGATTGTACAGTCTTTCTAAAAGCGGGTCATTACGCGGAAACACAGGCTTTGTTCGAAGAACTGAGCAAAACCATCGGCGTGTTGCAGTTTGTACGTTCGGGACGAATTGCTATCACCCGCTCCAAAGTGGAACGGCTCAGTGACATGCTCGAAAACATGCGTAAAATAGAGGAAAGACAATGAAAAAAGGGAAACTGACATTTGAAATTCCGCCACAATTCGTAGATTTTCAGCGGCGAATAAAATTATCGTCACTTGTTGATCTCATTCTTACAGCGTCTGGTTATAATGCTGATGAAAACGGTTTCGGTTTGCGTCAGCTGAAAAATCTGAATGGCACCTGGGTGCTTTCCCGGCTGGCGCTGGAAATGGATTATTTCCCCAAGCAATATGAAAAAATAACGGTTGAAACCTGGGTGCAGGAAGTTCACACCGCCAATACCATCCGGAATTACCGCATATACAACGAAAAAGGAGAAGTTATTGGTAATTCCACCTCAGTGTGGGTGATGATTAACGTAGAAACCCGCCGCCCAATGGATCTGAGACTATTGGAAGGCATAGCGGTTTTTGCCACGAACGAAAGCAGTGGAATTGACCGGCCATTCAAATTAAATGCGGTGGAAAGCGAAATTATCGACAGTTTTAGGGTAAAGTACAGCGATATCGACATCAATCAGCATGTAAATACGGTTCATTATCTGGACTGGATGGTCAACATTTTTACGCTTGAAGAGCATCGAAGGCATACCATTCACCGGGTAGACATGAACTTCATGAATGAAGTGGTTTATGGAGATGTTATATCTGTACATAAAGAGAAAGAAGCGGAAAATGATTATCGGTTCGAAATAAGAACCGGTGAAACAACAGCTTGCAGAGGGAGAATAGTGATTAGCCCCCTAAATCCCCCGAAGGGGGACTTTGGTGTAGTTTAAATGTAAGTTTACTTCACCACAAAAACAAAATATACAATTACAAATACTAACAAACGCTCAACAATCCCCCCTTTAGGGGGTTAGGGGGCAAATAACATTTAATTTTATGGCAGTAATTAATTTTGGCGGTGTAGAAGAAAATGTAGTAACCCGCGAAGAATTTCCGTTAAGTAAAGCACAGGAAGTGCTGAAAAATGAAACAATTGCAGTAATCGGTTATGGAGTGCAGGGACCGGGTCAATCGCTCAACCTGCGCGACAATGGTTTCAATGTAATAATCGGACAACGCAAAGGCGGAAAAACCTGGGAAAAAGCGATAGCTGACGGATGGGTACCGGGTGAAACACTTTTTGAAATTGAAGAAGCCTGCGAAAAGGCAACAATCATTCAGTATCTGCTTTCGGATGCAGCTCAGATTGAAGTCTGGCCACGTATCAAACCTTATCTCACCACCGGTAAGGCATTGTACTTCTCGCACGGATTTGGCATCACCTACAAAGAACGCACAGGTATCGTTCCTCCGGCTGATGTGGATGTAATTCTGGTTGCGCCAAAAGGTTCGGGTACTTCATTGCGTACTATGTTCCTCGAAGGCCGCGGTCTGAATTCTTCGTATGCCATCTTCCAGGATGCTACCGGACGTGCTTTTGACCGTGTTGTTGCACTGGGAATTGGAGTTGGCTCAGGTTATTTGTTCGAAACCACCTTCAAACGCGAAGTGTATTCCGATTTAACCGGTGAACGCGGTACATTGATGGGTGCCATTCAGGGTCTTTTACTGGCTCAGTATGAAGTACTTCGAGCTAACGGACATACTCCATCCGAAGCTTTCAACGAAACCGTGGAAGAACTGACACAATCCCTCATGCCACTGTTTGCAGCCAAAGGAATGGACTGGATGTATGCCAACTGCTCAACTACCGCACAACGTGGTGCACTGGACTGGATGACACCTTTCCACGATGCCACAAAACCGGTATTTGAGAAATTGTACAAGGAAGTTGCCTGTGGTAACGAAGCTCAGCGTTCCATTGACACCAATTCCAAACCCGATTATCGCGAAGGTCTGGAAGCAGAACTGAAAGCCCTCCGCGAAAGCGAAATGTGGCAGACAGGAGCTGTTGTCCGTAAATTAAGACCCGAAAACAATTAATAAGCATAATGTCACGAAACAAAACAGGGAGTTCTGATGAACTCCTTGTTTTGTTTATTTTATTTCAAACGTATCCGCATCTTTCCTGAAAGCGTATTTATCCCGGAATTTTACGAGCGGATCTTTTAATATTTCAACGGTTTTCACATTTTCTTCGTTTTCATCAAAACCGCAGATTTCCCCCCCCTTGAAATCACGCAGAACGGAATGTCCGGAATATGCGACATTGTTGCCGTCAACTCCAATCCTGTTCACTCCACAAACATAAGCCTGATTTTCGATAGCTCTTGCTTTAAGCAAAGTATCCCAGGCATCCATGCGGGCATGCGGAAAACTGGCGGCGTAAATGAGTAAATCATATCCGTTATCCACATTGCGCGACCAAACCGGGAAACGAACATCGTAACAAACTAGTACACAAATATTAAATCCTCCGTAATTTACCATCAACCGTTTGTCGCCAGGCGAGAAGAATTTATCCTCACCGCCGACTGAGAATAAATGTCGTTTGTCTGCGGTATGAATTTCTCCGTCAGGTTTTACGAAAAATGCCCGGTTAAAAATCTTGTCGTTTTCACGTGCAATAAAACTTCCGACGATTGCCAGCTGATAGTGTTTCGCCCAGCTGATAAGTGTTTGAACCGTTTCATCTTCCATCGTTTCGGCTAGTTCCAGCCGGTCTGTGCAAAAACCGGTGGTAAACATTTCGGGCAAAACAGCAATATCCGTTTTTCCGGTTATACCGGCTAATTCTATTTCTATTTTTGTAAGATTAGCCTTTTTATCTGCCCAAATTATATCGGTTTGTATTAGTGAAACTTTCATTTTCAGAATTCATCTTACTTGATTTCAGGTACAGCAAACTTATCGTCCGATTTTGGACCAGCATTTTTCCGGTAAAAATCGTAAATATATTTCAAATCTTCCTTTTCATTTCCTGTCGGGTAGAAAATTTCTTTTATTCCCATTTCTTTCTTCTGATAATGAATAACCGCTAGTTGTATTGGTACTCCTGCACCTACTGCAATATGATAGAAGCCGAGTTTCCAGCGATTATTCATGCTACGTGTACCCTCGGGAGTGATAGCAAGGTGAAATTTCTTTCTGCTGTCAAACTCCTTTATCATCTGTTGAGTTACAGATGTTCGTTTTGACCGGTCAATCGGCACACCACCCATTGCACGCATCAAATATCCCATCGGGAAGAAAAACCAAGATTTTTTCATTAGAAAGCCGGTCTTACGACCCAGGGCCCAATAAAATAATTTACCAATTATAAAATCCCAGTTACTGGTATGCGGAGCAACACAAATTATGCTTTTATCAGGTTCTTCCGGTAATGCATAAGGTTTCCAGCCAAAAAAACCAAGGATAAACTGACTTACTTTCTTCATCATTTTTAATTGATTAATATGTTTGTGCAAAGCTAATTCTTTTCCACCAAAATACCTTTTGTTGATAAGTATTTTACTGAAAATTAGTTGTATTTTACTAACTTTGCAATCGGTAAACAAACAGACCTGTAATACAAAATCTGGCAACAGATTACAAATAAGAGACAGACATGGATTTTCTTAAAGAGCTGAACGATAGTCAACTGCAAGCAGTAACATATAACGATGGCCCCTCGCTGGTGATAGCCGGAGCCGGTTCAGGAAAAACACGCGTACTTACTTACAAGGTGGCTTATCTGCTATCGAAGGGAATTTCACCAGCATCCATTTTGGCTCTTACTTTTACCAATAAGGCAGCTAACGAAATGAGGAAACGTATCGGACAAATGGTTGGATCTCAAACTTCCCGATACCTGTGGATGGGAACCTTTCATTCCATCTTCTCACGCATTCTTCGCAACGAAGCCGAGAGCGTCGGCTACACGAAGGATTTTACTATTTACGACAGTTCTGACAGTAAAAGTCTGATTAAAAGCATCATAAAAGATCTGGGTCTGGACGAAAAAGTATATAAACCCGGATTTATTCAGTCTCGGATATCCTTTGCCAAAAACAACCTGATAACCGCCCAGGCATATTTCAACAATCCGGAACTGCACAAATCGGACAGTGTAGCCCGTGTGCCAAAAACCAACGAGATTTATTCCTTATATTCAGGTCGCTGCAAACAGGCAAATGCTATGGATTTCGACGACCTGTTATTGCAAACAAACCTGCTTTTTCACAATCATCCCGATATTCTAGCAAAATATCAAAACATATTTTCATACATACTGGTGGACGAATATCAGGATACAAATTTTGCACAGTATCTGATAATCAAAAAACTGGCAGAACGGCATGAACGAATCTGTGTAGTGGGCGACGACGCGCAAAGTATTTATTCATTTCGCGGAGCTAATATTGATAATATCCTCAAATTTCAATCCACGTACAAAAATGCGCAGATTTTCAAACTCGAGCAGAATTACCGTTCTACAAAAACCATTGTAAATGCGGCTAACAGCCTGATTGATAAAAATTCGGAACAAATCCGCAAAACCATCTTTTCTGAAAAAGAAATCGGAAAGCCCATAAAAATTTCGGGTGTCATTACCGATTTTGAAGAGGCGTTGAGGGTAGCCACTCAGGTTACCGCACTTCATAACAACAATTATCAATACAAAGACATAGCTATTCTGTACCGCACCAACTCGCAATCGCGTGTGATGGAAGAGTCATTCCGAAAACAAAATATTCCATACAGGATTTATGGTGGTTTATCGTTTTACCAGCGCAAAGAAATAAAGGATGTGATTGCCTACCTGCGACTGGTGAGCAATTCCAACGACGAAGAAGCCCTGAAACGTATAATCAACTATCCTGCACGGGGCATAGGTGAAACAACGGTCAGTAAGATAGCTGATTGTGCCCGGTTGCATGAGGTTAGCATGTGGAATGTTCTGACCGATATGCTAAAGTACAATCTTCCGGTAAATTCAGGAACTGCCAACAAACTGGCACAGTTCAGGAGTATGATTGATACCTTTGCACAGCAAGTAACCACTCAGAATGCCTATGATCTTGCCGACAGCATTGTAAAAACCACCGGCATACTTGCTGATGCCATGACCGACCGCACCGCTGAGAACCTGAGCCGTATTGATAATGTTCAGGAATTATTGAAAGCCATACACGAGTTTTCGGAAATGAAAATTAATGAAGAAGGCGCTGAACACGTGTCCCTGCCTGAATTTCTTTCCGAAGTTTCGCTGCTCACTGATCAGGACACCGATAAAGATCAGGACGAAAATAAAGTTACACTGATGACGATTCACGCAGCCAAAGGACTCGAATTCAAAACAGTGTTCATTGTCGGACTGGAAGAGGAACTGTTTCCCTCTCCTTTTGCAGAGACGCCGCGCGAACTGGAAGAAGAACGCAGGTTGTTTTATGTGGCCATTACCCGCGCCGAAGAGCAATGTTTTATCAGCTATTCAAAATCACGATTCAAAAATGGAAAGACTAACTTCGCCAATCCCAGTCGTTTTCTGAAAGACATTGACAAACAATACCTTGAATACGACGAACCCGAGAACTTAATACGAAAACCAGCATTTCCGAGTTGGGATGATGATGTGGAAACCGAACGAAACCGTTTTCGTCAGACTCCTTTCAACAGAATGGAAAGAAACGATCCGCCACCCGCCACTGTGCATCGTAACCTGAAAAAAATAAGCAATACACCTGATAACATAATACCCGTGATCAACGAAAATCTGCCTGCCGGAACTTTCGTGAAACACGCCATTTTTGGTATCGGCAAGGTACTTTCAACCAGTTTGGTGGATGGAAATGAAAAAGCTGAAATTGATTTTGGAGAAAAAGGGAAGAAATCGCTGCTCCTGAAATTCGCGAAACTTGAAGTGCTGAAATAGATTTTTGACAAATACCTTGAAATAATAACAACATGTCAATATCTGACTTACTTTCACTCTGATTAATTCTGGCAAGTAATAAAAAATGAAACTGATTTAAAAACTTTCAATTAATAATTCCACGGGATAATTTTCTCTGAATTATTTTTTTACCTTTGTAAGTGAAAATTTAAAAAACAAAAAAATATATGGCAAAAAATACTGAAGAAACCATCAATCCGGTTAGTGAGAAGCTGAGAGCCCTGCAACTGGCAATGGAAAAAATCGACAAAGACTATGGTAAAGGCACCATCATGCGCATGGGTGACAACAAAGTTGAAGAGATGGCTGTGATACCTACGGGTTCTGTTGGTTTAAATATCGCTTTAGGCGTCGGAGGTTATCCGCGAGGACGTGTCATTGAAATCTACGGACCGGAATCATCCGGTAAAACTACGCTTGCCATACATGCTATAGCCGAAGCGCAAAAAGCGGGCGGAATTGCGGCTTTCATCGATGCTGAACATGCTTTCGACCGTTACTATGCCGAAAAACTGGGAGTAAACACCAACGACCTGCTTATTTCACAGCCCGACAACGGCGAGCAAGCCCTTGAAATAGCCGATCAGCTCATTCGTTCGGCAGCTGTTGACATTGTAGTGATTGACTCGGTAGCTGCTCTGACACCAAAAGCCGAACTCGAAGGCGATATGGGAGATTCGAAAATGGGACTTCAGGCGAGGTTGATGTCACAGGCACTGCGTAAACTTACTGCCAATATCAATAAAACAAACACGACTTGTATTTTTATCAACCAGTTACGCGAGAAGATTGGCGTGATGTTTGGAAATCCCGAAACCACCACAGGTGGTAACGCGCTGAAATTCTATGCTTCCGTTCGTCTGGACATCCGGCGTATCGGCCAGCTAAAGGATGGTGAAGATGCTACAGGTAATCAGGTTCGCGTGAAAGTGGTGAAAAACAAAGTAGCTCCTCCATTCCGCAAAGCTGAATTTGACATCATGTATGGCGAAGGAATTTCACGTACCGGCGAAATCGTTGACCTCGGTGTAGAATTCAACATCATCAAAAAGAGTGGTTCCTGGTTCAGCTATGGAGATACTAAACTGTCTCAGGGGCGTGATGCCACCAAAAATTTGCTAAGAGACAATCCTGAATTAGCCGCCGAACTGGAAGCTAAGATAATGGAAACGATCAAAGCAAAATAAAAAACACACACCTTAAATATCACAGATTAATCACATCTGTTTCTGAACTTTTTTTGTAGGCTAATATTTTACTACATATAGAAATAAGGGAATCTCGGCTTCCCTTATTCCTTTTTAAATAAATGTTTATTTAAAAACAAAAAAAAACACAGGCTTTCTCAATTTTTTGCCATCATTGTTGCTACCAT